>JBILWF010000070.1:0-8047 GCA_044370075.1 Chthoniobacteraceae bacterium
GCGCACCGGCGACGGCGTCACGTTCGAGAAGGACGACTGGAAGGCCGTTTTGAAAAAAGACTCCCTCGCGGGCAAAGGCGCGTCAGGACCGTTTGAACTCAAAAAAGTCGCCCGCCAAAGCCCGACTCTCGGCGCGAAACCGCCCGCGGGGGCCGTGGTGCTGTTCGACGGCTCCTCCTGCGATGCATTTGCCGGAGGCCACTTCGATGATTTGAACCGAAACCTCCTCGCTTCCGGCTCCAAAACCAAGCGGGCCGACTTTGAGAACTTTCAGCTCCATGTCGAATTTCTGCTGCCCTTCAAACCGCTGGGCCGCGGGCAGGACCGGGGCAACAGCGGCGTTTACCTGCAGGACCGGTACGAGGTCCAGGTTCTCGACAGCTTCGGACTGCGCGGCGCCAGCAACGAATGCGGCGGAATTTACTCCAAAATCGAACCCGCTGTGAACATGTGCTTTCCGCCGCTGACCTGGCAAAGCTACGACATCGATTTTACCGCGGCCCAATTCGACGCTTCAGGCGCAAAAACCAAAAATGCCGTCCTCACAGTCAAACACAACGGCGTTCTCATCCACGACAAAGTCGAAATTCCCGGCCCCACCGGCGGCGGAAAAAAAGAGGAGCCCACGGGCGGCGCCATACAGCTTCAAGGGCACGGAAACCCGGTGTTCTACCGCAACGTGTGGATTGTCCCGCGCTGAGACGCCGGAACAAATCCATACCCCGTACGCCCGGGGGTGCGTGCGGGAGCAGCAAAAACCCGGGCTGACTCCCCCGAAATTTCGGGCTCAATCAAATCGCCATCCAAAGTCCCTACTTCGCCGGGCCGCGCGCCGGCTGGACCCACGCCGTCTCCAACTCCCCGGCATCGGAAGGGTCCCCCTTGAGCCGGTCGGATCGAACCACGGCGCGGACGTACCATTCGTCCCCGGTAAACGCATAGGAAGCGCTAGTCCCCTTAACCCGCGAGAAAACCTCCCCCACGCGGTCGTCGTATCGGCGCGTGACCCGGAGGGTCGCCCCGTCCTCAGCCAAAACTGGTTCGCTTCGGGAGGGGTATCCCTTGCGCGTGCCCACAAACTCAATGGTGTATTCGACTCCCGGATCCGGGTCCACTTCCACACGCAGCCCTTTTTCCGAGGATTCGACGGTGCGCAACCGCACCCCGTTGGATGCGTAAAAATCGCCCCTCTCCATGGCGGCCACCAGTTCGCCCTCCTCCAAGTGCTCGGCGCGCACCACCACCCATCCGCGACCTGATCGGGAATTTCCCTTGCCCGGCAAATAGTTGTGCGAATCATCCGTGCCCAGGCCGAACACCAGCGGCTTGCCAAGCCGGGAAAGGCGCTCCGAAAGCACGATGTCCCACACTTTTTCCATGCCCGCATGCCGTACGTCCCCCCGGTTCTTCACGGCGGGATGCCCGTTGTAGACCTCAAAAAAAGGCATTTGGTCCACGAGCATGAGTTCCTCCGCCGTGACCGCCCAACCGAAGTTGGGATGGTTGAGATGCGCAAACATCGGAACCCCCGTGCGCTGGCGCTGATCAGCCACCGCGCTGAAACACTTTTGCAAAACCTCCACCACACTGCTTCCCGCCGGAGGCATGACCAACTCCCGCACATTGGTCGCATTCACATGCAGGGGGGCCGTGGAAAACCGAGCCGTGATCTCCTCGCTCTGCATCATCAAAAACCGCCCGGGTTCCTCCACTTTCCCGCGAAACTCGGAAAGCATTTTCAAACGCACCTCCTGTTTGGGGGCCTCGCCCCGCTGCTCCACCCAATCCGATCCGAATTTCCCCACATACCGCGGAAGAGCGGCCGCGACCCTTGCCGAATCCGATGAAATCCATTTCTCCCTATTCGAAAGAATGTTGTGATCGGACAAAGCGAGAAAATGGTATCCCTTTTCGCGGTACCAATCCGCGATCATTTCGGGAAAGTCATCCCCGTCACTCCAGAGCGAGTGGGTGTGCAAATTCCCCTTCCACCAGCGCGGCTCCGCATGGGCGGCTCCGGAGAGAATTGCACAGACGATACTTATCCAAAGCAACCGGGGGGGATTTCTCATGGTGTCTCTCTAGTTCCTGAACCAGCAGACAATCAACTCCGGAAAACAAACACACTGTCCGCCCAACCCGCGCAGAACAGCTTCCGGTTTCCCTACCTCCCCCACGCGGCGGGAGCGCAGCGCGCCGCATGAAACCATCTCCCCCAGCGGCCCCCCCGGGGTGGAGGGGTGGCTCTGTTTCCTAAGTTAAGGCCGTGGATCAGGCGCCCGCGCAGCTTACGGCCCCCGGAATCTCCTCGCTGAGTTCACGAAAACGGGCGGAAATCTTACGCAATCCCAGCTCCAGACGGGTCTTGATCGTTCCAAGTGGCACCTGGGTCCGCACGGAGATTTCCCGCTGGCTCAGTCCTTCGAAAAAAGCCATTTCCACGGCAGTCCGCTGCGGGTCCGGCAGGCCCTTTACAATTGCCAAAAGCATGCGTTTGAGGTCTGAAAACTCCACCTCCTCGCTTCCGTTGTACTGGGTCCATGCGTCGGGCTGCTGTTCGGTGGCTTTCTGGTACCGCTCCTCCACTCGGAAGTACGCCTGCTCGCGCCGGAGACGGTCAATAGCGCGACGCCGCGCAAGGGTGATCATCCACCCGAGGGCTTTGCCTTTCTCGGCGGAGTAGCGGGAGGCCAGCTTCCAAATCTCCATGAAAACCTCCTGAAGAAGATCCTCGACGGACTGTTCGTTGTGCAGAACTCGAGCGATGACCGCCCGGATGGTCAGATGATGCCGCCGGTAAAGCTCCGTGAGCGCTTCGGAGTTTTCATCCCGAACCGCGTACATGAGCGATTCGTCGGACACGCTCGGTTGCGTGACCTGAAGCTGGGTGAGGGAGTCGAATGTGTAGAGCATAGGATTGCGTTTTTTGGTGCCATGTTTGGGGGAACACCATTTAGCAGCGCACATGCCATGCCTAGTTTACTCAGGGGGAAACATTTAAATCCAAATACTCCCGGTTTATTTTTGAACCATACTGTTCTATTTATGAACAGCATTTCCACCCCGCCACCCCCTTTCACCGATGGCCGGAAACCACGCTTTGCCGGGGCACGCCCACGCCCCGAAACTCGAATCCGCATCAAAAGGTAACTCCCCGGCCTGCAGGAGCCCGGAGCAACAGAAACCCGCATACAGACCTTCATACAGACCCGAACGGACGCCGCGCGGGAGAACATTCTGTCCGCAATGCGTTTGGTCCTGCCCGGGCCCCGAAAGCAACCGGAGCCCAAACTCCCCCCGGCGGCACGCCGGCCGCCGTCACCCCGCCCTACGGTTTCCTTCCCGTTTTTGTTCTGCTCCGCGACGCTTCCCCCCCGGTAGCCTCCAACCGGATGGAGGCCGAGCGGCCGTGAGCATCGAGCCCCTCCAGAGCGCTAAAAGCCTCAATGACAGGCACCGAACGACGCAGCGCAGCCCGGTCCAACCGCACCCAGCTGGTGCGTCTTTGAAACATGTCCGCCATCAGGCCCGGAAAGGATTTGCCCCCGCCGCCCGTGGGAAGCGTATGGCTGGGACCGGCCAAAAAATCACCGGCCGCCACCGGCGAATATCCACCCAGAAAAAGAGCGCCCGCGGAGGTCAAAAGACGCGCCAGCGCCACCGGGTTTTCCGTCAGCAGCGCCGCATGCTCCGGCGCGTAGGCATTGCAGAGGGCAGCGGCATCGTCCAAGGATGCAACCAAAATGAAATGCGCATCGCTGGCGAGCACCCCCGCCAGATGTTCGGTGCGCGAGAGACGCTCGCACTGCGCACGCAGTTCCCGCACCACGGCTTCCAACTGCCGCTCGCAATCAGTCACGAACACCATCCCACTGCCCTTGCCATGCTCCGCCTGCGCAAGCAAATCCGCCGCCGCCCATGCCGGATTGGCACTGCCGTCAGCAATCACCAACACCTCGCTTGGCCCGGGAAGCAAATCAATGGAAACCTCGCCAAACAACTGCCGCTTGGCCTCCACGACATACGCGTTCCCCGGACCCGCAATTTTTTGCACCGGACGGATCGTCCTGGTGCCCATGGCCATCGCCGCCACGGCCTGCGCGCCTCCCACCTTGTAAATCTCGGTGGCACCGCACTTTTGAAGCGCGTACAGCAGCGCTTCGTTGATCTTTCCGGAGGAATCCGGCGGGGTGCACACCACGATCTCCCCGACCCCCGCCGCCTCGGCGAGGGTCACCGTCATCACCGCCGTTGAAACAAGGGGAGCCGTGCCCCCGGGCACGTAAATCCCAACCCGCTCAAACGGATCGAACCGCTCCCCCACCCAGCCACCCTGCGCATTCCGCATCCGCCAGTCTTTGCGCAGCGACTTTCGCGCGAATGCCCGCACATTCGCCCGGGCCGCAGCCACCGCACGAACCGTAGAGGCAGCCGCTTTTGCACGCCCCTGCTCCCGCAACTGGGATGCTTTCAGAGGGGGGCCGCCGAATTTTTCACTGTATCGCAGCACGGCCGCATCCCCCTCGGCGCGCACAGCCGCAAGAATTTCACGCACCGCCAACTCCACATCCCCGCGCGGTTGGGCCCGCCGACACAGCGCTTGAAGGCGGCTCTTAAAATTTTTTTGCGTATGGCGAAGAATTTCCATGCAGAGAAAAGGACAACAGAGACGCTCGGGAGCGCGCTCAGGGTTTGCGCTTGGAGCCAGGGGTTTTCTTCTGGGCCGCGGAACGGGATTTTCCCGTCACCGACCGGCCCGAACGTCCGCTCTTGGGCTTGTCCAAGTCCGTGCGGTGCGCGATTTTTTCCACCGAACCGTGCCGCAAATACTGGGCGCGTATCGCCTCCAGCAGGGCATCCCTCCGATCATACAACCGCTTGAGCGGACGCGGCTTGACACGATCCAGCGCGTACGCCGTCAGCAAAGGAAGCGTCAGGGTCGAGTCCGCGTAACACACCACGCAATCGGGAAGCGTATCCGGGTCGATCTTGCCCCAACTCACCGCCTCCGCCGGCGTCGCCCCGGAGAGCCCTCCGGTGTCGGGACGCGCATCGGTGCACTGCAGGAAAAAATCATGCCCCCGCTCCTCGATACCCATCACCTCCTGAATCTGGGGCTCGGTCTGAAGCATGAAATTCTTGGGCGATCCACCGCCCAAGATGAAGACACTGGATGTTTTCCCCGAGGATTTTGCCGCGTACACGATGGCGGCCGTCTGGTTCACGTCCCGGTTGACATCAAACTGTAGCCGCGAATCCCGCAGCGCCATCGCCGCGACATTCATCCCGATGGAGCTGTCCCCCGGCGAACTCGTGAACACCGGAACCCCGCACTGGTACGCGGCACTCAGGACGCTCGTGTCCTTGAGCCCCAGCTTTTTTTCCCGCTGGTGCACGTAACGGCCCAGCAGGTAATGAAACTCATCGGTGCCCATGGTCCTCTGGAATTCCTCCCCCTGAATCACTTGGCGCACAAAGGCATCCGTGTCCAAAAGGACCTCGTAATCAAAAAGCACGTCGTAAATGCGGATAACCCCCTCGCGGCGCAGCGTCACATCGTCCAGAAAGGGCGATCCCGCATACAATTCCATCCCCAAACCGTAGTGGAGGTCATGATAAAGATTCGCTCCCGTCGAGATGATCCAGTCCACAAAACCCGCCTTTAACAGGGGCACGAGGGCGGATCTGCCGAGCCCCGCGGGAGTCAGGGCCCCCGTAAGCGAAAGTCCCACGGTTCCATCAGAGGCCAGCATCTTTCCCGACAGCAGACGGCACGCCTCCGCGAGGCGCCCCGCATTGTAGGCCTTGAAACATCCATCTATAAGATCGGCCACTTTCTGGCCTTTGATGATGGGAGAGGGAAGTAGCCGGGGGAATTTCTTGTTGAGAGAACTCATGGGCGGGTGGAGTCTGGAACGCGCAGCGTACTGAACGCGGGGGGAGGGTCAACCTTTGGACACACCTGAGGCCCGGCATCGGACATTTCCCGACCCCTTTTTGACCGCCTGCGGGCGTAGATCGGGTATGACTGAGCGATCTGGCGGCGAGACGTGGACGCGGGGGCTTGACGGGGAAATTTGTGGGGAAACCAGAGAGGAGTTTTGTGGCGAATTTCACGGAGGAATCGGGGGCGCCGCCGGCGGCGTCATTGCGGCGGAAGCCCCCCCCCCCGAAAGCCGCTCCCCAAACGGCGCCCCCCCGCAAAACGCCCCTCCCCCGGAGGACACGGAATGGCGGCCCCAGGTTTGCGGGGAGCCGTGGGGCTGGGAGACGAAGGCACCCGCGCTTTCATGCTTGTTTGCAACCGCCGCCGGTGCCGCGCCGGACGGGCTCAACGGGTTCCCGCACGGCGAAAGCCCGGGCCCGGGCTCTTCCGGCTATTCGCAGTGCAGTGACGAGGCGCTGGTTGAGGCGATATGCAGCGGCGAGGAGGAGGCCCTCGCAGAACTCTGGCGGCGGTATCGGGGGCTGCTGGCAAGCCAGGCCCTCCGCGTACTTCAGAGCGCGGCGGATGCGGACGACGCTGTGGCGGAGGTTTTTGAGGAGGTTTGGGCCCGTCCCGCAACCTACCACGCGGAACGGGCGCGGCCCGTGGCCTGGCTCCTGACCCTTGTGCGCCGCCGTTCCATTGACCGGCTGAGGGTCCGAAAGCGGCACCGCCGCACGGAAGCGTGGCTGGCAGCCGAAGGGGCCCGCCGCCCGCCCGAGGGCGAGGGAACGGTGGAGGGCGAACTGCGCAGGGCGGAGCTGCGCGACCTTTTGGTGCGCGCCATGGAGCGGCTGCCCGAGAAGCAAAGGGTCACGGTGTGGATGGCCTACTACCGGGGGTGGAGCCACCGGGAGATCGCGCAGCAGACGGGCTGTCCGGTGGGCACGGTGAAAACGCGCCTCGAATCGGCACTGCGCAAAATGAGGGAGGGGTTTCTCCCGAGGGGGGCCCGGGAATCCCCCTGAAAAATTTTACGTTTTTTGCTAATCATTCCGAGCGGGGTGGGTTACACGCATTGGGTGCCCCTCGTGGGCGTATACAGTCTGCAACCGCAATCCCCCCGCAAAACTCCTACTCCCTGTTCTATGGAAACCTCCCGTTCCTTCTTCCCGAACAAGCCCTCGCGCCGCGAATTCATCTACACCGGTCTCGCCGGCGGAATCGGCCTCACCATGGGTGATTATCTTCGTTTGCGCGCCGCCGAACAGGCCGAGGCTGCCCCCCTTGTCGCCAAGGCGGATTCCCTCATTCATATCTATCTGCCCGGGGGAGCAGCGGCTCAGGAAACCTGGGATCCCAAGGTAAACGCCCCCATCGAATACCGCGGCCCGCTGGGCACCGTGGACACCATCATCCCCGGGGTGAAATTCTCCCAGTTCATGAAGAACACCGCCAAGGTGGCGGACCGCCTCACGGTGGTACGTTCCATGACCCACGGCGAGGCCGCCCACGAGCGGGGCACCCACAATATGTTCACCGGGTACCGCCCTTCGCCCGCCCTCGCCTATCCCTCCATCGGCGCGGTGGTTGCTCATGAATTGGGATCCCGGAAAGAACTGCCCCCTTATGTGTGCGTTCCGAATGTGCCGAATGAGTTTGCCGGCACGGGGTATCTCTCGACCGCCTTCGGCCCCTTTGCTCTGGGCAGCGACCCGAGTACCGAGGGTTTCAAAGTACGCGACCTCAATCTTCCCGCCGGAGTCAGCACAGAGCGCTTTGACCGTCGCCGGTCCATTCTCGAAACGGTGGATTCCCACTTCAAGTACATGGAGAAGTCCGACGCTCTGCAGGCAATGGACTCCTTCTACCAGTCGGCTTACTCCCTCATCAGCTCCCCCTCGGCCCGGGAAGCCTTCAATTTGGCCGCGGAAGCCGACAAGACGCGGGACACGTACGGTCGCAATGCCGCCGGCCAGCGTTTGCTGATGGCAAGACGCCTTGTGGAAAGCGGGGTCCGCATGGTTTCCGTCACGTTCGGGGGGTGGGATCACCACGCAAACATCGCTAAGGCCATCGAAACCAATGTAACTCCATTCGACCAGGCGTTTGCTGCCCTGA
>JBILWF010000225.1:0-5190 GCA_044370075.1 Chthoniobacteraceae bacterium
CGTACCCTAGTGATGGTGAGCTCGGAGTTTGGCCGCACGCCGAAAATCAACAAGGATGCGGGCCGCGACCACTGGCCCCGGGTTTTCTCCGTGGCTTTCGCCGGGGGCGGCTTTAAGCGGGGCCTCATCTATGGAACTTCCGATGCCACGGGTGCTGAACCCGAGTCCGACCCGCTCACGGTGGAAAACATGTCGGCGACCGTCTTTAACCAGCTGGGTATCCGTCCGGAAAAATATCTGATGTCCCCGGGCGGCCGTCCGCAGGCGATCGTGAAGGATGGACGCGTAATGACCGAATTGCTGGCCTAAAGAAACAAAAGCCATGGAAAAGGCCCGCTTCCCCCTCGGGCGCTCTTTAGGGAGGGCGCTTCTTCACAGTTTTATTGTGGGAGGAGCCCTCTGGGTTCCCTCGGTGCAGGCGGGTTCCCCCCGGCTCTCCTCCGTTTATCCCAGCATTGCCCAGCGCGGCACGGAACAGGAGGTGGTTCTTTCTGGGGGCCTCCTCTCCGATGCACGGACCCTTCTGTTCGACGAGCCCGGGTTTGAGGCTTCGGTGGTAAAAGCCGAAGCAACAAAGGTTACCGCGAAGATCAAGGTTCCGGCTGACGCACGCCTCGGCGAGCACCGCCTGCGGGTCATCACTGAATCGGGCGTGTCCGATCTGCGGTTTTTTTACGTCTCCCCGTTCCCGGTGGTGGAGGAGTCGAACCCGAAAGACTCGATTGGAGCCTCCATTAAGGCGGCGCAGCGCACTGCGGCGCGGGCTGCTGCAAAGGCAGCACATGCAGCAGCAGTAGCCAAGGCGGCGGAAGCCGGCCAACCGCCGCCACCGCCGCCTGCTCCGGAGGCGCTGCCCCCGGTGGGCCCCCAACTGGTCCCGGTCAACACGACCGTGTACGGACGCGTTCCCGGAGAAGATTTGGACCAGTGGGCTGTCGAGCTTGCGGCCGGCCAGAGGCTAAGCATCGAGGTGGGTGGTTTTCAATTTCAGAGCACCATTCCCTTCGACCCGGAGGTGATTGTTCAGAAGCCTGATGGAAAAACTCTGAAAGTTGTGGGAGGCACGGTGTTTGGCCGCGGGAACCCGGTTTTTTCCACGCAGGTTCCCGAAGCGGGCCTTTATACCATTTCCATCCGCGATGTGACCCAGTCTGCATCCGGGGGAGCCTGCCAGTATTTCATGCACGTAGGTGATTTTCCGCGTCCCGTGGGTGTTTTGCCCGCCGGTGCGCCGGCGGGTCAGAGGGACGGTTTTACCGCCCTGGGAGCGGCTCTGGGAGAGGGCAAGGCGTCCGGCTCAATCGTCAGTTGGGGAGGCGGTTTCGGAGGACTTTTACTTGAGGGATTGGGGGGCATCGTGCCCACTGCCGTTCCGGTGCGCGTCAGTGATTTGCCCAATGTGTCGGAAGGGCCGCAGGTGGAACGTCCCGCTGACACCCAGAATGCCGTGGCACTCCCCGCGGCGTTCAACGGGGTGATTTCCAACAGGGGTGAGGTGGATTACTTCCGTTTCAGCGCGAAAAAATCGCAGGCCTTTCAGGTTGGCGTGTACGCCCGGTCGCTGCGCTCTCAGCTCGACAGCGTTCTCGAAATTTACAATGCCGCGGGAGCAAAGTTGACTTCCAACGATGATGCGGGCGGACCGGACAGCTCCGTGCGCTGGGTCGCCCCCGCTGACGGAGAGTACGTGGTCGCGGTGAAGGACCAACAGGGACGCGGTGGGGAAACGTTTCATTACCGGGTGGAGTTCGAACCGGTCTCGCCTCGTGTGAAAACATACCTGCCCGAAATCGTGGCCAACTCATCTCAGGAGCGTCGCGCTGTAGTTGTGCCGCAGGGCAACCGCTTCGCCACCATGGTACGCGTCAAGCGGGAGGATTTCGCGGGCGCACTGAAACTTCAGGCTCAAAATCTACCCGCCGGGGTGAGTGTATCCGGCGGCTTTGTGTCCAAGGGAGGGGACACAGCACTGATGGTGTTTGAAGCGGAAGCGGACGCCCCGCGGGACCAGCGTCTGTTCAATCTACTGGGGGAAACGGTTGCGGAAACAGAGCCGGTTACTCCGGCTGCCGCCCCCGGACAGGAAACCGCAGCAGCGAAGCCTGTGGAAACTTCCAAGGTAGACGTGCAGGTGGAACACTTCATCAGCACCGGGGAAATTGGCAACGGCGTGGCCCTTTACCGAATCCGGGAATCGCTTCTGCCGATCGCGGTGACGGCGCCTGTTCCCGTCGGGATCACGGTGGCGCAGCCTACTCAACCCGCGATGCGCGGAGCAGTCTATCCCCTGAAGATTAAGGTCGATCGACGCGAGGATTTCAAAGGTGCCGTGGACGTTTCCCTCGTTTACGCTGCTCCCGGAGTCTCGACCGTGGGTCCCGTTAAAGTTCCGGAGGACGCCACCGAGGTGGAGCTTCCCTTGAGCATCGCCCCAACGGCTCCCCTCGGGAAAATCAGCCTCTGCACCCAGGCGGGCTTTGATCCGGGATCTGGTCGGGTATGGACTGGGTCCAACCTGTTCGACCTCGAAATTGGTGAAGCGCCTCTGACGGGCACACTGGTTCGCAGCTCGATTTCGCAGGGAGGTTCAGCGGAGATGAAAATGAAACTCACGGGCAAAACGGATTTCCCGGGCAAGATCCGGATCGAGCTCCTGGGACTCCCTTCGGGAGTTACGGCTGAGCCCCGGGAGGTCGATGCCGAAGCGACTGAGGTGATTTTTCCTCTAAAAGCTGCGGACAACGCCGCCGTGGGGTTGCAAAAACAAGTCATCGCTCAATTCACGGTTTCGCGCGGTGGGGTGAACCTCGTGGCAACCTGTGCATCCGGGGGAATTTTGCGAGTGGATCGTGGAACCCAATCCAAAACATCTTCCACGGAAGCATCCCCCCCGATCTCCGTGGCCAAGAACACCCCGGCTCCCGCGCCGGCGGTTTCCCCAACCGCCCCGGGCTCCGCGGAGAAGTCCAAAACTCAACCGATCGGGAAGTAGACTATGCGTATTTCAAACTGCGTGTGGCTGGGTGCCGCACTGGCTGCCAGTGGATTGGGATTCACCGCTTTTGCCGCTCCGGTATTCGAGGTGTTTCCCAAAGAGCTTCATTTGCGTCATAAGCTGGACCAACAATCCTTCGTGGCGCGGGTCATCCGCGAGGATGGGATTCACGTGGACGTTACTGCGGAATGTAAGACTGCCCTGCTAGACGCCTCGAAGGCTGCGCTGGACAAGGGTTGGCTGCGTCCCAAGGCGGACGGCACCACGGAGCTCCAAGTAGAGTGGAAGGGCCTCGCCGTGAAGGTGCCGGTGCAGGTTGAGAACGTAGAGGTGGAGCCTCCGGTTTCTTTCCGTCTCGATGTGATGCCCGTATTTATGAAAGCGGAGTGCAACCGGTGCCATGGATCGGCCCGGGGCCAGGATGGCTTTCGGTTATCCCTCTGGGGTTTCGATCCCGACGGGGATCACTTCCGGATCACGCGGGAATTCCCAGGACGACGGGTCAATCTGGCTGTCCCCGAAGAATCTTTGATGCTGACGAAGTCTGACGGGGAGGCTTCCCACACCGGGGGCAAGCGCTTCGAAAAAGGAAGCCCGCTCTACCACACGATGCTTCGGTGGCTGAAGGCCGGGGCGCCCAACGATCCCCCGGATGTCAAAACGCTGACGGGCTTGGATTTGATGCCGGGCTCTCTGGTTCTGGAGGGACCGGGCCAACAGTTTCGCATGAACGTCATGGCACGTTTCTCCGATGGCTCCACGAGGGACGTGACGACCACGGCGCTGTTTCTTTCCAACAATGAAGGCACGGCCAAGGTCAACGCGGACGGAATCCTAACCACGGGGCAGCGCGGTGAGGCGTTTGTGATGGCACGCTACGGCGCCTACACCGTGGGCAGTTCGGTGGTGGTGCTGCCGAAAAATCTGAAATTCCAATGGCCAAAAGTGGAGGAATTTTCCGACATCGACCGTTTGGTCAACAACAAGCTCCGGGATCTGCGGGAGATTCCGAGCCCCCTGTGCGATGACCTGACCTTCCTGCGGCGCGCGTACATCGATCTCACGGGCAGCCTGCCTCCCCTTGAGAAGGTGCAGTCATTTCCCGCGGACACCGCGCCCAACAAGCGGGAGCTTTTGCTGGACGAACTGTTATCGCAACCCAAATTCGTGGAGCTGTGGACTTTGAAATGGTCAGACATGCTTCAAATCCGCACGGTGGCCAACCAAATCTACGCAAAAAACGTGCACCAGTACCACACCTGGCTGCGCGACCAGATTCTTGCAGGGGTTCCCCTCAACAAACTGGTGGCGGAGTTGATATCGAGCACAGGCTCGAGTTTTGAAAACCCGCCGGTGAACTTTTACACAATGCAAACGGACCCCATCCGGGTCACCGAAGATGCGGCCCAAGCCTTCCTCGGAATACGTATCCAGTGCGCGCAGTGTCACAATCATCCCTTCGACCGCTGGACCATGGCCGACTACCGGGGTTTCATGGCGTTCTTCTCGCAAATCGGCCGCAAAGTCGGGGAAGACCCGCGGGAGAAAATCATTTACAACGCCGGGTCCGGAGAGGCTCTCCATCCGGTGGGGGCGAAGCCCGTTCCCCCGCGTTTTCCGGGAGGCGAGGAACCGGATGTCAAAGGCAAGGACCGCCGGGAGGTCCTTGCGCAGTGGTTGGCGGATCCCGCCAATCCGTGGTTCTCGAAGCACATCTCGAATCTCGTGTGGGCGCACTTCATGGGCGTGGGAATCGTAAATCCGGTGGACGACATCCGCGTGTCCAACCCGCCCTCCAACCTGCCCCTGCTCGAGCACATCTCCCGGCGTTTTGTGGAACACAACTTTGACATCCGCAAACTGGCCAAGGAGATCTGCATGTCGGCCACCTATCAGCGCTCGACGCACTCCAACGAGACCAACGAACTGGACAACCGCAACTTCGCCAAGGCAACGGTTCGCCGCATGCGTGCGGAAGTTCTTCTCGACGCGATCGGAGATGCCACCGGGTTTCAATCCAAGTTCCCCGGCATGCCGCAGGGTACCCGTTCGGTCCAAATCGGGGATGCCAAGCGCACTAATTATTTTCTGACGACCTTCGGGCGCTCCACCCGCGAGAATGTCTGCGCACGGGACGAGTGCGGCCCCACGCTTTCCCAGGCGCTTCATTTGCTCACGGGCGACACGGTCGAGGG
>JBILWF010000301.1:0-4517 GCA_044370075.1 Chthoniobacteraceae bacterium
GGAGCAGGGTAGCACAACGGGATCGCATGGCAGTTCCTATTTGATATTTGCCGCCATCGGCTGAAGTGTCCTATCACTACGCCCCCAAATTGACCGTCCCCAACCCTCTTTTCCCATGTCCAGCCTCATGCCCGAACGACCTCCCTGCTGCGAGGTGCCGTGGAAAATCGGCGTGGTGGCCAGCCTCTACAACCCCCATTGGGTGCAGGGATTGACCGATCATTTTTGCGCGGAGCTGCGCGCCATCTCGCCCGGTGCTTCGATCGAAGTTCACCGGGTGCCCGGTTCCTTCGAACTACCCCTCGCCGTGCAGCAACTCTGCAAATCTGGACGCGTTCAGGCAGTAGCCGCATTCGGGGTGCTGCTGCAGGGAGCCACAGCCCACGCGACCCTTGTGGCGCAGTCCATCACCAATTCCCTGCTCCAAAGCGCTCTCTCCTTCGAGATTCCCGTTTTGCACGAGGTCCTGCTGGTCGGGGATGCGGAGCAGGCCAAGGCCCGCTGTTTGGAAATGGAACTCAACCGCGGAATCGAGGCCGCCCGTGCTGCGATCCGCATGCTGCGCGCTCTGGAAGCCATCCGCCATCCGGGGATACAACCGCGCCTGTGATGATGGAACCCCATCCCCATCCTGTGCCTCGTCCCGAGTCACCGAGCGGCAACTTCAAAGCGCCCGCAGCCCGCATCGGCCTCCGGCGCCAGGCGCGCGAGGCCGCACTGCAATGCCTCTTTCAACTGGAGGCGCAGGGTTTCGAGGAAAACGCCGCCGATGCCCACTTCTGGAAACTGCGCGCCACCGCCCGCGAAGAAGACGGCGCCCCCTCCGAGCCGACCCCCCTTCCAGCCAAGGCCCGTTCCTTTGCGGAAACCCTCGTGAGCGGAGTCTGCGCCGAGCGCCCCCAAATCGACGCCCTTCTGGAAAAATTCGCCTCCAACTTCCGCCTCCCTCGCCTCGCCGCGGTCGATCGCAACATCCTGCGCCTGGCCGTGTACGAACTCCTGCATCCAGCCGAAGCTCCCGCGCCCGTGGTCATCAACGAGGCCATCGAAATTGCCAAACGCTTCGGCTCGGAAGACTCCGGCCGCTTCGTGAACGGACTCTTGGACCGCATCCGCTTGGAAATCCGCTCCGCGGCGAGAACCGACCGCGCGGCAGCTCCCGCGGCACCCGAGTCCGAACCGGCGGGGGGGGCAAGCCTTGCTCCCCCTTCCCCCTCCGAGGCCCCGTAACGGCGTCTGCACCCCGGAACGTCCCGCACGCACCGAACACCTTTCCCATGGCCTTCCGTTTTTTCAAAGACCTCCTCCAAAAATTCACTGGGCGCCCCGTGGACTGGGATGAGCTCGAGGAAGCTTTGATCCGCTCTGATCTGGGCGTTCCCATGACCGTCCGCATCCTCGAACAACTCCGGCAGCACCCGGACAAACTCACCGCCGAACGCGTCGTGGAAGTCGCCCGCGAACAAATCGTCCACGTGCTTCCGCGGGACATCCCGATGCTGCGTCCCCTGCCCTCCGCGCCGAAGGTCATTCTCGTGGTGGGTGTCAACGGAACGGGCAAAACCACATCCACGGCCAAGCTGGCTTATTTACTCAAGAAAAAGGGCCATTCCGTGCTGCTGGCCGCCGCGGATACCTTCCGCGCAGCAGCCATCGAGCAGCTCGAAATATGGGCGGGCCGGATCGGGTGCGACATCATCAAGGGCGAGTACCAGGCGGATCCGGCGGCCATCTGCCATGATGCGTACCGGGCGGCCTGTGCGCGGGACGTGGAGTTCCTCATCTGCGACACGGCAGGCCGTTTGCACACCAAATCCAACCTGATGCAGGAATTGTCCAAGGTGCGCCGCTCGCTTTCCAAAACAGACCCCGCCGCCCCGCACGAAACGTTGCTGGTGGTAGACGCCACGACAGGCGGCAACGCCCTGGTGCAGGCGCGCGAATTCAAGGCCGCCACGGGTTTGACCGGCGTCATCGTTACCAAGCTTGACGGCTCGGGCAAAGGGGGCTGCGTGGTGGCCATCCAAAACGAACTCGGCATCCCGCCCCGCTTTATCGGCACCGGGGAGGAGATCGACGCATTTTCCTTCTTCGACAGCCGGAAGTTTGTAGAGCAGATGCTCTAGCTCTCTGGGGAGCCCCCCGGCATTCCGGCTTCTCAGCGGGGCGCCGCTTTGGTTGACTCTGGCTTCAGGCCCAACACCCCTTTCGCATGCGCACCGCCCTTATCGAGCGTTCCACCTCCGAGACCAAAATCCGTCTCTCGCTCACCATCGACGGAACCGGAACCTCCTTGGTGCATACCAAGATCCCCTTCTTCGACCACATGCTGACGCTATTTAGCCGGCACAGCCTCGTGGACCTCGAGGTCGCCGCCGACGGCGACATCGAAGTGGATTTTCATCACACGGTCGAGGACACGGGCATTGCCCTGGGACAGGCTTTCGCAAAAGCCCTCGGCGACAAAAAAGGAATCCGGCGTTACGGATGGGCCTACGTGCCCATGGACGAGACCCTCGCCCGGGCCGTGGTGGATTTCAGCGGGCGCCCCTTCCTGGATTTCCGCGCCCCGGAAGGGGTTGCAAACATCGGGGCTTTCTCCTTCACGCTGGTGGAGGAATTCCTGCGGGCATTTTCCTCGCAGGCAGCCTGCAACCTCCACCTGCAACTGCTCTACGGGCGTGACGCCCATCATCTGGCGGAAGCCGCCTTCAAGAGTCTGGCCAAAGCGGTGGACGCTGCCTGCCAGATCGATCCCCGCGTGCAGGGCATTCCCAGCACCAAGGGAACCCTGTAAAGAGGCCCCAAAGAACCATTCCAAGCGGCGGTGCCTCCCCTCCCCTTTCCATGATTGCTCTTCTCAACTACGGGTCCGGAAACCTCCGAAGCGTCTACAACGCTCTGCTCTCCCGCAGGGCCGATGTGCGCATTTTTGCGGATCCGCGGGGAATCGAGGAGGCGTCGGGCATCATTCTGCCAGGCGTCGGGGCGTTTGGAGACTGCGTGGAACAGATCCGCCAGCGCGGATTTTGGGAGCCCGTGCAGCGTTGGATTGCCGCGGATCAACCCTTCCTCGGCATCTGCGTCGGATATCAGGTTTTGTTTGAGGGAAGCGAGGAGGCCCCTTCGGTGCCGGGCATGGGCGTCTTTCCCGGCAGGGTGCGCAAATTTACCACACCGGGGCTCAAGGTGCCGCAGATCGGGTGGAACTCGCTTCACCTGACGCGGCCGGAGGATCCGCTCTGGGAAGGATTACCCCCCGCGCCACACGTCTACTTTGTGCACTCCTACTACCCGGAGACGCCCGATGCGGCGATTGTCGCCGCAACGGCCACGTATGGCGAAACCTTCGCGGCGGCGGCCGGCAGGGGACGCGTTTGCGGGGTGCAGTTTCATCCGGAAAAAAGCCAGGCGGTGGGTCTGCGCATTCTCGAAAACTTTGTCCGCAACTGCGCTTCGGGTGTGGCCTAGGGACAGACACTTTTACGCTTCTCTAATTATGCTGTTGTTTCCCGCAATCGATCTCATGGACGGCCAGGTGGTTCGCTTACGCCAGGGCAAAGCGGAGGAAAAAACCGTCTACCCCGCGTCTCCGATGGCCTACGCCCGCAAGTGGCAGGAGGAGGGAGGCGACTGGCTGCACATCGTGGACTTGGACGCGGCATTTACGGGCGTGCAACGCAACCTGGCGACGGTGGGCGCCATCGCCAAAGCGCTGCTCACTCCGGTGCAACTCGGAGGCGGCATGCGCTCCCGGGAGGCTGTGCAGGCGGCATTGAGTGCGGGGGTAAGCCGGGTGGTAATCGGAACGCGGGCGGCCGAATCCCTCGAATTTGTGGAGCAAATGGTGCGCGAGTTCGGAGCAGAGAAAATTGCCGTCGGCATCGATGCGAAAAACGGAAAGGTTTCCGTCAAAGGCTGGACGGAGGAATCCGGAATGAGCGCGCTGGATCTGGCGAAGCGCGTCGAGGACGCCGGCGTGCAAACGATTATTTACACCGACATCGCAACGGACGGGATGATGCAGGGACCCAACTTCAAAGAACTCGACAACCTGCTGGGCTCGATCCGCTGCGCGTTGATCGCCAGCGGAGGTGTTTCGAGTTTTGCTGATGTGCAACGGCTCGCCCAGCGTCCCCGGATTCATGGAGCCATCATTGGAAAAGCATTGTATGACAATGCCATCCGCCTGCACACGGTGGCCACCTCGCTGAAACAACACTGAACCATCCCTCCATGAAAGTCCTCTTCCTCGATTGCTTTTCCGGAATCTCCGGCGATATGGCCCTCGGCGCTTTGTGCGACTTGGGCCTGAAACCATCCACGCTGGAGTGGGAGCTCTCCAAACTGGATCTGGGCGATTTTCACATGCATTTCGACCGCCAAAAGCGTGCAGAAATTGAGGGAGTGAAGTTCGGAGTGCACGCAGGCGCAACCCACTCGCACACGTGCGATCACGATCACGCCCACGATCACGCCCACGGGCACTCCCACGAGCACTCCCACGAGCACTCCCA
>JBILWF010000300.1:0-4517 GCA_044370075.1 Chthoniobacteraceae bacterium
ACGCATTTTGTCGCGCTCAAAGCCGTGTGTGTCTGCGTAGTGTGCAATGTCGAGCCAGTGCCGCGCCCAGCGCTCTCCGTAATGCGGGGAGGCGAGGAGTTCATCCACCAGTTTTTCATACGCGCGCGGATCGGGATCGTGGACGAATCGCTCGACCCGCTCCGGATCGGGCGGCAGGCCGTGCAGGTCGAACGAGAGGCGGCGGATGAGTGTGCGGCGGTCGGATTCGCCGGACGGGGTTAGTCCGGCGGCGGCGAGCGCGGAGCGCACGTAGAAGTCAATCGAGGCCCCGGGCGGAAACTCCGTTCGCACGGGTTTTACGGACCAGTGTTGAAGGCGGCGGTCCTGCAGCGCCTCCCGGTCCGTTTCATTCTCGGGCCATGCAGCGCCGGACTCAATCCACGCGGTGAGGGATGCGATTTCCGCGGAGGTGAGCCGCTCCCCCGCGGGCGGCATGCGCTCGTCCTCGTTCGGGGAGGTCACGCGTTGGAGAAGCGGGGAGCGATCCGTCTTTCCGGGGACAAGCACCGCGCCGCCTGCCCCTCCCCGGAGCGCGAATACTTTGGCGTCGAGGCGCAGTTCGCCCTTTTGCTTTTTGGCCCCGTGGCATTCCACGCAGCGCTTTTGAAGGATCGGGCGGATCTCTGTGTCAAATGAGACGGCGGTGGATGTGCCCGCGGATGCGAGGAAAAGCGCGGTTGCCGTCGTCAGGGCGCGGAATGAAAGTCCCGCGGCGTTCATGCTGAAGGGGCGCGGTTTTCGAGCCCGGAAAGATCGAGGTCATCGAGGGCGGCCAGAATGTGTTTTCGCATGGCGCGCCGCGCGGTTGCTGCGTTTCCGGATTCGATGGCTTTAAGCACCGCCGCATGCTGCGTGATCGCCCGTTCCCTGCCGGCGCGGCCCATGGAGCGTACACGGCTTGAGCGGCCGAGGTCCGCAAGGGAATCCAACAGGAGGCGAAAGACGGGGTTCCCCGCGGCATCGGCAATGGCGTGGTGGAATGCACAGTCGGCGTCCACGGCGGATTCAAGGTCCGGTGCGGCGTAGAGGTTTTCGTGGAGTTCGCGCAGCTGCCCGAGCTGCCGGGGGGAGGCGCGGACAGCGGCCAGAGCGGCTACGTCGGGTTCCACAGAAAGGCGGGCTTCGCTCAGCGCGCGAAGGCGGTCTGCGAGGTCGGGCATGAGCCACGAAACTGATTCGTTCAGGGGGCGGTGGATGTGGTTGACCGAGCGGATGCCGATGCCGTGCTGAATTTCGACGAGGCCCCGGGCCTCGAGGCGTTTGGTCGCCTCGCGCACGACATTTCTGCTGACGCCCATTTGTGCCGAAAGTTCGCGTTCGGTGGGCAGCCATTTTTCGTCGCCGTGCAGGTTTTCGCGCACGACTTGTGCGAGACGGGTGGTGACTTTTTCCACGAGGGAGGGGGGGCGGTGGGCGACCGGAGGCATGCAAGAGGTCCTACCAAGTGGTCCGACCACATGGCAAGGGGATTCGCCCGCCTCCCGCCGGCGAGGCCCAGTGCCATCCTGTACGCACCCGCCCGGTTTTCTGGAGTGCCATCCGGCTTCGCGTTCTTGGCCGGGGTCATTAAAGGGCCGACGCCATTCTTCACAAAAAGTGAGGGATCCTGCATGATGCACGGAATCCACCGCCGGCCCCGTTCGGGGC
The DNA here is from genome assembly GCA_044370075.1 of Chthoniobacteraceae bacterium. Lineage (GTDB taxonomy): Bacteria > Verrucomicrobiota > Verrucomicrobiia > Chthoniobacterales > Chthoniobacteraceae > Chth-196. The sequence goes on from JBILWF010000300.1 coordinate 1,669, forward strand.
GGGGCGCCGTGATTCCAAACCGCTTATATTCACTCATGACTGCCAACGCCTCTTCTGCTTCGTCAAAAATCTCCAAGGCACCGCCCTCCCTGCAGCGGGGAACTCCGGCTTGGGACCACTTTGAATCAACCTGCCTGCTGGCCGGCGGTATGACTCCTCTGGATAGGGCCCGGGAGATCGCGTGCGCCGTGCACGCCGGTCAAACGGATCAGACCGGTGATCCGTACCTCGGGCATGTGCGCGGGGTGGTGGAACTCACTTCGAGACTGAACCAATTTCAGCAGCTTTCAATTCAGGATCAGGAGTTTGTGATTCAGGCTGCATGGTTGCATGACACGCTTGAGGACACCCCTCTGGAGGCCGCCGATCTGCGCCGTGCGGGATTTGACCCGCGGGTGGTGGAAACCGTCGAGGCGCTTTCGAACCCGCCGGATGAAAGCCGGGAGGCCTACTACCACCGAATCCTGCAAACCGGCGCGCTGGCCCTCTGCGTAAAACTGGGGGATCTCTCCCACAACACCCTGCCCGAGCGGAGGGAAAGCCTTCCAGGCTCGCCCAGCAACCCTCTTCCGCCGGAACTGGTCGGCGATCCGGAGAGGGATCGCTGGACCCGGCTCGGCAGGAAATACCACGCCGCCTATAAAGCGCTCGGGGCAGCCGTGCCTGCGCACCTGCAGCAGTTCGGATAACCGCGGCCGGGATCTGGCTGCAACTGGCATCCGCAAGGGGGCGGGGACTTTCCCCGTGTTGCACGGGGCGCCCGGGGTGGCGATTGTGCCGGGAGGAGCGCGTATTTGGTTTTTACGATTCGAGATTCGCGGGCTCTTTTTATAAGCGTTCATGATAAAAAACGCGCCATGACGGTTGCCGCAATGTTTCAGGAGAGAAGGAAAATTTTTCAAATGGATTAGCGGGCGACATTTTTTGGACGTTTTTCACCTGAATAAGGACACAAACCGGCCATGTACGGGGAGAATTTTGTCCGGAAACGGGAATGGCGGGTGGGCCGGCGGGGAGAGCCCGGGATGCCTTTCTTCAACGGTTTCCAAAGATTGCCGTTGACAAATTCCACAGTTTTGCTAAAACCGACCGTATGTTTCAACACCTCCCCAAATTCTTACAAGTAATCACTTGGTTTAGAATTGATGGTACGGGAGCAGCGTCTTTAAACGGTACCCCGAGATAGTCTTCGGAATTGGTTCCGTTTGGTTCGTTTTATAACGGAAGAGTTAAAGATTCGGCCTTGCGGCCCCGCCCGGGATTTTTTGCCCCCTGGTGTTGCTAGAAAAGCAACTTGCGATAAAAGTTTAGAAAGAAAATACGCCCGAAAATCCATGCCCATGAACCACCCTGCACTCCCTTCCACCCCCTCCCTGGACCCCTCGGCGGCCTTCGCCCAACTCGCCCACGAACGCCAGCTCCTGCAGCGGCACCTTCACGGGTTGGCTCCTGCGGTTGCATACCTGGTGGCGCGGGCGGAGGCGGCCATCCACAACAAGAATCTTGCCAAAAAGTATTTTGACAGAGGAAACCCCACGCCTGAGGCCCTCGCGCGCTTCAAGGCGGCCCTTGGGGAGGAAGCGCGCAGCGAGGCGCTTTTTGCGATTCAGGGCAAGCAGGCTCTCTACGCGGAGTGCGTCGAAATCGCCCTCGCGAATGCGTCCCTCACGGGGTGTCAAGCGCTCAAGGCGCTCTGCGCAGCCTACGAACGGACGCGCGGAGACCTCGTGCTGGCCAATCAAAAGCTGGTTTGGGCGGTTATTTCCAAACTGGGCAAGATCGGCATGGAACTGGAGGACTTGTTTCAACAGGGTGTGGTGGGTCTCCAGAAGGCGGTAGAGGGGTACGATCTGCGTACGGGCAATCGGTTTTCCACTTACGCGATGCCTGTCATTCGGGGGGAAATCGTGCGGGGCGCGGAAAATTTCAGCCTTTTGATTCGGCTGCCCAGCCACGCTTGGGGATCGGTGCGGGAGCTCTGGCGGGTACGCAACGAATTGGAACAGGAGTTTGGTGAATCTCCCACAACGGAGGAGATCGCCACTGCGCTTGGGGTGTCACTCGAGGAGGTCGCGGAGCGGGAGCGTTTGACACAGGAGCCCCTCTCGCTCTTCGCGCCCCTGAACGGGGAGGAAAGCGGGTTGACGCTCGCGGATACGCTGAGGGTGGAGGCCTGCACGCCTTTTGTGGAGGAGGACGGGGAAGGGTTTTTGGAGCCTTACTGGCACGACCTCGATCCTTTGGAGCGCGAGGCGCTCGCGTGGATGATTCGGGAGGTGGATTTCACGGACGGGGCGTGGGGGCGGGGCGCGGTGGATCTGGGGGTAACGGGCCAAACGCTGCGGGCGGCGTTTGAGAGCGGGGCGTCCAAAATCAGGCGGATGCGCGGGGCGGCCCTGGCAGCCTGACGGGGGGCGAATGGCGGGTTTCCCGGCGGCCCCTGGAACCGTCAAAGATCGGGTTTTTCGGCCGGGCATGCGAATTGGGAAAATCCCGGGCATGCGGCGGGTTCCAGATGGGAGAGCGGCTAAAAGTGACTGTCCCAGATGCCGCCCCGGATTTCCCCAGCCTCAGCTTTTTGCAAACTGTGGCGGTGGACGAGCGCACCATCTCCCGATCACTTCGCCGGAGGGAGTGACATTTTTGCCTGTCCTCAACCGGCTCGCGTGCGCATGGATGGAACACTCCTCCTCCCCAAAGCCTGCCATCCGGTAACCACACTCATGAAACGCGCCCTCGCCTGCCTGGTTCTCTTCTCCTGGAACGTGATTCTCGCTGCCGATGTTCCAGCCCCCAAAGCGGGCCCCAAAGAGCCCGCCCCGTTTGTGTATGACGGCAACCCCGAGCGC
>JBILWF010000302.1:0-4513 GCA_044370075.1 Chthoniobacteraceae bacterium
TCCGGGATGCGCTTGCCTCGGAACAGAACGACGCGCGCAACGCCCTGCGTGGAAAGCTGCGACCGGCGTCCGAACTGGCCGGGGCGGCGGCCCGGGACGCAGCTCAAAGTATGCAAAGCGCCGAGGCAAAAGAACGCATCGCGCAAACCGCAGAAACCCTCCGTGCCGATGCGCGAACCGAGGCTGCCCGCCCCGATGCGGAGTCCTCGTTGGAACAAACCCTCACGCAGGCCGCGCGGGCCTTGCGCGGCCAGGCACAGTCGGAGGGATCACCGCGCGAAATAGCGCAGGCAGCCGCGCAGGTGGGAAACGACCTCCGTGCCCTGGAAGCCTTCGCACAACTCGAGCAAACGGCGGCAAACGCCTCCCGCGTCACGCGGAATCACGCGCTCTCCGCGGATTCCGCAAAGGATTCCCCCGGGGGGTTGCCCCCTGCGCTGCAAAAGCAGATTCGTGAAACCCTCCCGCCCCTGCGCGATGCAAATTTTCCGGAGGACGCGGTAGCCGCCGCAGAGGCATCACAAAATGCAAAGACTCCCGCAGAGGCGTCCAAACTACTGAACCAGGCGCTGGAACAAAGCCGCGATTCAGCGCGCACGCACCAGAGCTCACTTGCTGCAATAGCTCCCTCGCTTTCATCCGAGCTTTCAGCGCTTGCGCAAAAGGCACGCCAGGGCGCTCAAAAAACCGACGAGCTTCTTTCGTCACCCCCGCCGTCCGAGATGCTCAAAAGCGCGGCAAAAGAGGAACAACAGCTCGCGCGGGAAATCGAGGCGGTGCGCGATGCCCTGCGGGCCGAAGCCAACGCACAAAACACGCTGTCGGCCGAGGGCCGCGAAAGGGCGCGGGATGCCGATGCGGCGGACGCCGTGCTCCGTCCGGCTCCGCAGGCGGCTCAGGCTCTGGCTCAGGCTTCCAAACAACCCGAGGCTTCCAAACCGCTCCTCGAAAACGCTGCGACCCTTCAAAAGCAAAACGCCAGCACCCTCGCGGACCTCGCCGAGCATTTCGCCAACCTTCAATCCGGCTCCTCAGAAAAGGCGAAAGCCTCCCGCGAAAAACTCCGCACAAAAGAGAAGGGTGCGGGGGTTGAAACCGCCCTCGCAAACCGTTCGCAGGAATCAGAAAAGCTCGAATCCCTCGCCTCACAGGCCGAGTCACAAAAAGGCTCCTCCCCGCAAAACCCGCTGCCGGCGGGCGATGGAGCGTCCTCCGAGGAGGGCCGGCAGAAACCCGCCGCCCCCGGAGCGCCTCAAACCGCTGACTCTGGGTCCAAAGCGTCCCCGGGGGAGGGCAAAAGCAGCAAGGATAGCGCCTCTAAAGATGCCTCGCAGCTGGGACAATCCAGTGCCGCACAGGCGGCTGCCGCGGCCGCTGCGTCCGCACGCGACCGCGCGGAGAACGCTGTAAAAGCCGGTTCACCCACGGCTCCACAAGCGGTGGCCGCTGCTGTGGAGGCCAGAAAACAAGCAGACCGCCAGAACCGCTCCGAACAGTCCATGGGCGCTCCCAGCGGCGACTCCGGCCCGCCACCAAACTCCCCCCCGGAGGCCGTCGTGCTGCCCGCACTCACCGCCGAGGCCCCGTCTCAAAATGCCGACTGGGCCAAACTCCCCAAGCGGGTCGCCGACGATCTCAAACGCGGGAGAAAAGAGGGCATCCGCGGCGATTACCAGCAGGCTGTAGATGCCTATTTCCGGGCCGTGGCGGAAAAAGCGCAGCGCCAGCCATGAATACAAACCGTGCGGCCGCTTGCGGCGGTCCCCCGCATTGGGGTTTCGTCCGACCGGGCTGTGCATAAACTTCAGACTGGGGCTTCCTCTTTTTTATATTGCCCAGGGGAAAGGTTCAGGTACCGTGTCCGACCCTTTCCCAAGCAATGAAACCCGAAATTCATCCCCGTTACGAAGAGACCGCAATCACATGTGCCTGCGGGACCACGTACAAAACGCGCTCCACCCGCCGCGACCTGAAGATCGGGATTTGTGCAGCATGCCACCCGTTTTTCACCGGGGAGCAAAAATTTGTGGATACGGCGGGCCGGATTGAGAAGTTCACCAAGCGCTACGCCTCCAGCCAGAACCTCCGCCGCAAAAAACTCTAGCGGAAGTCCTGTACTCTTTAAACGGTGAAGGCGCCCCGTGCTGCCTTCACCGTTTTGTTTTGTCCACTCCGCTTTTGCACCGTTCTCCGAACCGCCCTCCGATTCCTCCTGCGCCTTTGCCCTCATTGCCATGGATTTCGCCCCCCTGATCGCCCGAAAAAAGGAGCGCTTTGAAGAACTCGAAAAGCTCGTTGGAGCCGGGGATCTATATGACAACCCGAAGCGTGCACGCGAGCTGCTGCGCGAGCATACCCGCATCAAGGAACTGCTCGAGCTGTCCGCCCTGCTGGAGAGGCAGCGCGTGGAACAGGCCGAATCCGAAAAACTTGCGCAGGGAAATGATGCGGAACTGGCGGAAATGGCCCAGCTCGAACTGCCACAGATCGCGGAGCGCGTTGCGAAACTTGAAAAAGAACTGCAACTCGCCCTGCTCCCACCGGACCCGAATGAGGACCGGGATGCGATTGTCGAAATCCGCGCGGGCACCGGAGGCGACGAGGCGGCGCTGTTCGCGGCGGACCTCGCACGGCTTTACTCGCGCTTTGCAGAAGCAAACGGACTCAAAATCGAACCCCTCGAGTCCAGCCTCAATGAGCTGGGCGGAATCCGGGAAATGATCTTTAAAGTCACCGGGGAAGGCGTCTTCCGGAAATTGCGTTATGAAAGCGGCGTGCACCGGGTTCAGCGTGTTCCGGCCACCGAGGCACAGGGACGCATCCATACCTCCACGGCCACCGTTGCGGTGCTGCCGGAAGCAGAGGAGGTGGACCTCGAACTCAAAGCGGAGGAACTCCGCATCGAGGTGTGCCGCGCCGGAGGCCCCGGCGGACAGGGCGTCAACACCACCGATTCGGCGGTTCAGGTGCTCCACATTCCCTCGGGCATGATCGTGCGCTGTCAGGACGGCCGCTCGCAGCAGAAAAACAAGGAGAAGGCCCTCCAAATCCTGCGCTCCCGACTGCTGGAACGCAAACAGCGCGAGGAAGCCGAAAAATACGCCGCGCAACGCAAAAACCAGGTGGGTACCGGAGGCCGCGAGGAAAAAATCCGCACTTACAATTTCCCCCAGAACCGCGTGACAGACCACCGGATCGGATTGACGCTGTATAATTTAGACCGGTATTTGGAGGGGGATATCGGCGAGATGCTTGCCGCCCTGCAAACCGCCGACATGGAGGAACGCCTCCTTGCCGCCGCGGAAACACCGGCCGCCTAGCGGGGATTGCAGGCCCACAGAGAGCCATGAAAACGGTGCTGGAAATTCTTCAGTCCACCACGGCGTACTTCACTAAAACCGGGATCGAAAGCGCCCGGCTCAACATCGAACATCTGCTTGCGCACGCTCTGGGAATCAAGCGCATGGAGCTTTACCTCCAGTTTGACCGTCCGCTGAGCGAAAAGGAACTCGCTCCGCTTCGGGAACTGGTGAAGCGCCGCGCCCAGGGTGAACCACTCCAGCACCTTCTTGGGACAGTCGAGTTCATGGGGCGCACTTTTGCCTGTGACCGCCGCGCGCTCATCCCGCGGCCTGAGACCGAACGTCTCGCGGAGCGCATTCTGGAGTTGCTGAGGGACAAGCCTCCCCGCCGCGTGGCCGATGTCGGCACCGGCTCTGGCGTGTTGGCGCTTACCCTTGCCGCGCACTGGCCGGAGGCCGGCGTGCACGCCGTGGACGTGTCCGGGGCCGCGCTGGAACTCGCCCGCCAGAACGCCGCGTCCCTCGGACTCGGCGATCGGGTGCACTTTCATCTCGGCAGTCTCACCGAACCGCTCGCGGGGCCCGCGCAGGAGGCCCCCTTTGATTTGCTTGTGGCCAATCTGCCCTACATTCCAACGGGAGACCTTGCCGGCCTCTCGCGCGAGGTACGGCATGATCCCATCACCGCTTTAGACGGAGGCGGCGACGGCACCACGCTGATCCGGCAGTTGCTTTTGGATGCGCGCAATATCCTGCAAGGTTGCATCGCCCTCGAAATCGGCCACAACCAAAGCGCCGCGCTCTGCGAAATACTCGCAGCGGCCGGTTACCACACCATTCGTCCGGAAACCGACTACCAGGGCCGCAATCGATTCCTGTTCGCAACCCATGGATAAAATCATCGTACATGGCGGCCAAACGCTTTCGGGGTCCGTCAAAATCAGTGGCTCGAAAAACTCCGCACTTCCGATTCTTGCCGCGACGCTTTTGACGCGGGACACCTGCGTAATACATTCGGTTCCGGACCTGAGTGACATCCACTACATGCTCCAGATTCTCTCGCATCTGGGAGCGCAGGTGGAGCGGGCCAGCGGAACGGTGATCGTGCAGGCCGAAAAAGTGGGCACCACGGCGCCCTACGAGATTGTGCGAAAGATGCGCGCCTCGGTGTGCGTCCTGGGGCCGCTGCTGGGGCGGCACCGGGAGGCGAT
>JBILWF010000303.1:0-4506 GCA_044370075.1 Chthoniobacteraceae bacterium
AGTGCATGCCGCTGGCATCGAGCGAGTCGAGGCCGTCGGAAACCGGGTGCGGGTGTCATTGAGCGGCAGTCAAAGCCTCGAAGGCGACCTTGTCCTCAACGCCACTGGCCCTCACACGCGCCTCGTGGAGACCAAATCCATTTTGCTGCAAAACCTGCTTCGCCGCGGCCTGATCGCGCCCGATGAGATGGAAATGGGCATCCGCATCGAGCCTGATCACACCGTCATCGACAGCGAAAACAGGCCCTCCTCTCACCTGATGGCTCTCGGACCTATTCTACGCGGTACCTACTGGGAAACCATCGCCGTTCCCGAGCTTCGCGTTCAGGCGCGGCGCGTCGCCGAGACAATCCTCCAAATTGTTTCGAGCGGCACGCCTCGCCCTGTCATGATGGAATACATGATTTGAGCTGTGACCAGGAGGGTGCAAAAAATTCCGCCTTTTGGGTTTGTCGTGGGTCTTGGTGAGTGAATGTTGGAGAGAGCCAATCCTTGTCTGTCTCTCGGACGCATCGAATGGAAACCGCAATCATCAAGCAACAGCCAATTTTCGCAGCTCCCATCCAGAATCATCAGTAGCTCCCAGCGAGACATTACCGAATGCGCAATCCTGAGGATCAACGCCATCTTATCGCCCAGGCAGTGCTGCATGTTCGCAGCCAGCGCGCCACCTCGCGGCGTGAGTTGGCCGACTTGATGCGCCTCTCCCCCACCACCGCCGGGCAGTATGTCGATCACCTGATCGGCTGCGGTCATCTCAATGAGAGCGGTCTCAAACAGGGCCCGATGGGCCGCCCAAAGCGCTCGCTGACCACAAATCCAGACGCTGGTTGGTTCGCTGGAATAGAGTTCAATGCCGAGCGTATTCAGGGCGTACGCGTCGATTTTTCCGGCTCCAAGACTGACAATCGCATTATCAGTCTTCCCGAGGCCGTGACGCCCAGGGCTGTCATCACCGAGGTCAGCAAAGTCATCACCGCTCTTGCCAAAAAGGCTGCCAGTCCGCTTCTCGGCATCGGGGTTGGCGTCCCTGGAATCGTTGATCCGGTTGCTGGCATCGCACGCGACTACGCATTTATTGAGGACTGGAAGGATGTGCCGCTCGCGCGGCAACTGCAGGAGAAACACAACGTCACCGTCACGCTTGACAACAACCTCCGCGTCATAGCGCTTGCCGAGCGCTGGTTCGGTGCTGCTGGCGACCTCGCCGACTACGTGGTCCTTGGGCCGCGCAGCGGTTTCGGTGTCGCCATCGTCATTGGTGGAAAGGTCGTCACTGGATCGGAGCACGCTGCCGGCGAAATCGGCCGCTGGCCGTGGGAGGGCGGGACTGAGGTGCACAACGTGCTTTCCGCACCCGCAATCTGGCGGCGCCTCACCGGCAAAAACAAACGCGCCAGCCTTCCCGCCGATCTCCACAGTGCGCTCGCGAGCATCGCCGATCAGCGTGACGACGCCCGCGCTGCCATTATTGCGGACTACGCCCGCGTGATAGCCAGCCTTCAACTCCTTCTCGACACCCACAGCTACTTCCTCCACGGGCCGCTTACTGCGCTCGGCGATGCTTTTTGCGCCGACATCGTCACCGGCGTCCAAAAAATGGTTCACTCACTCCAGAACAAGCCCCTGCGCCTGCTTCGCTCCCAACTCGGCGATGACGTCGGTGCCTTGGGCGCTGCGAGCCTCGCAATGGAGATGTGCGTGCCCTGATTTAGCCGAGTTCCGCGCTTCAAAAAGGGTATTTTTGGAGTCAGGGTTGGGGACGACGGCACTCTGTGCTCTGTGAGCACGCGATTTCCCGATCAGGACCCTCCGTACACGCCGATCCTGTGTGCCGGCTTACCGGAACCCAGCGGGCGTTCGTGGCCTGCCCTGTGATCCAATAGCCGGATACGGGTGGAACCCAGCGGGAGCCCTTGTGTGTTTCGCAGGGCCGTTTTTGGCGGATGTTATAACCGGAGACGGCCACGGGCATCTGCTGTTCCGATACAGGAGGATGCCCATCGCCACAGACCCTGGCAAAAACGGCGTGATCGCTGGCCGCAGCACCCACGCGTGCATGCGCTTCGTGCCTGTGCCCGCCTCGGTGGCAGACTTCGACCGAGTTCGGCGGATGTTGGCGTGCCTGGAAACGGCCTGTTTCTTCGACGGCGCCTCCAGGGCAAAGGGTAGGAGTAACATTCAAAGCATGGGGGTGATTTTACGCACCTTGGACTGGTTCGTGAGAGGACGGTTCTCCTCTCGTTGTTGGGTGATATACCCCAGCCCGGACTCGTGCCAGAGGGCGTCCCGGCGTCGCAACAGCGCAGACTGCTGTTGCAGGAGGAAGTCTCACTTTAAGGGACGGGGACGGGCACTGTCGCTGTTTGCCGACGCGGGAGGGGACGTTCAAGACGGCAGATACGCCTTGCGCGTTGCAGGAACTGTGGCTGCAAAATTTATGAATACTAAAGAAAACGAGGCCTCTGAGGGGGCGGGAACACGGGAACCGCTGGAGTCAGCATGGATCGCGCCCGCGCAGCAGGGGGAGTTTGTGAAAGGGAAGGTCAAAACACCGTCAATAGCCGAGCTGGAGTCCGAACTGGACAGGGTCCGCAAGGAGAATGAGATGCTTCACTGGGTGCGGTTGGAGTCTCTCCGTACCGTGATTGAGCTCATGCAACTGCCGGATGACGGACACCGGCGGCGGCGGCAGAATCAACTGTTGGATTACGTAAGATATCTCGGAGTCTTTCACCTGCCGCCGGCCGACTGGCAGATGCCGAAGCGGGAGCGATTCGCTCTGTCCGCGTAACGGATTGCCTGTGGCGGGCGGCGGGAGAAGATATCTCCCGGTGTTGCAGACCGCCGGTGGAGGCTCCGGACCGTACGCGGGAGTGTGCTTAGGAGAACAAGGATTTGCCTAACGCTGTGAGTGCGTTTCGAGGATTTGAGGGAAGCCCTCCGGCGGCGGCTCTTCTGCTGATGCCAAAAACGTATCGCTCCAAGGCTTCGGCGGTGACGCCAAGAAGTCCGGCCCAATGGTTGAACCACGCAACGTAGATCCGGTAAAGCATCCCATCTACACGATGCGGCTTTAAAAGCGCGGGGTCGCCTTGGAGAAGGGGTTCGAGATTAAAGAGGTTGTCCCACGCGTATCCCTCGCAAATTTGGCGTCCCAGCACCAAAAACGCATTGGCCGACCACTTGTCTAGAATGAGCGGGGCCGGGTTCAGCACGGGAGTGATTTGGCCCATGAAAAAGAAAACTTTGGTGAAGTACGGATAGTCAACTCCGTCCATTTTGCCTGGCCCTCCTTTTTCGCACTCTTGAAAGGCACGCTCCCATGCGCCAGATCGCACAAGCGGAAGCAGGCGTTGCATCAGGGACTCTAAAACGGGCTCCCCCATCGCCAACAATAAATTGAGGTGCTCTGGTCTGATGCCTCCCCAGACCATCGTGGCGATCAAGCAGAGCAGGGGGTCCCGCCACTGCTGGTAAAGACCGAGGACATCGGCGCGTCCCAAAATCCGTTGTGGAAAAACAGCCCGGAGTTTGACCATCACCGGGTGGTCGAATTGATCGTAGGCGCTGGACCATGTGGGAAGGACTTGCGCGGGTGCCGCCACGATATCGGCCCGGCGTTGTTGGAGAAACGGGGGCAAATCCGGAAACTGGTGAAGCGAAAAAATCTCCACCGGATCTAAAGACTTCGGGTGGGCGCTCCCAAGGTATGGGGCGGCGGGCTGCGACCCGGGGGCGGGGTGGGAGGGCGAGACCCTTGGTGGGGGGGCTTGAAATCTGACGGGCTGGCGGGAGGCGGTTTTCTCATTCCTTCTGCAAGCCTGGCAGAGAAACGTCTCCAGCAGCGTCCGGATGCCCCCAAACTTGGCAACCCGTTTGTGCAAATTATCGGCGAACATCGTTGTGGGGGTGCCGCACCCCGAGCTGCATGGAACCTTGGTATCTGGGAGCTTGCCGCGAGATTCATAACTCTGAACCCACGCATTGATTTGATCGGGTGAAAGGGGCGACATCATAGTTTCATTATCGCACGGTCCCCTGCATGCCGATTTAAGATGACGGGAATCGGCGCCCGGACTACTTCTCCGAACGGTTTTCGGCGACTTGCTTGCCGTTGATGTACAGCCTTCGCGTGATCTGACCGTTCTCGGGTTTCACTGTCAGCGCCACGTGATGCCATTGGTTGGCCTCGATTTGACGATCACTCGAAAGACTCTGCTTCGATTCATTGAGGCGGGCCACCAGTCGATAGGGGGGAGTGTCCCGCAGCGTGAGGATGAGCTTCCGGTTCCCGTAGCCGAGAATGTCGCCTCCGTTGCCTTTGATAAAACCCATCTTATCCGCGGGTTTGATCCATGCGGAAACCGTCAGTTCGCCGGCCTCCGGAGTGCCCGCAGCCGTGGGGCGGGCGTCCTTGGCCAGCGCGGAAACATCCTCCGGGGTGAGGCTGCGTTTGAGAAGTAAGGTGCTTCCTATCAGTCCCCGGTAGTAGTTGTCGCTGAT
>JBILWF010000681.1:0-4504 GCA_044370075.1 Chthoniobacteraceae bacterium
ACAGCCTTGTACACCTGCTCATCTCTGGCCCCGCCTAGCACCATCCAATCTGTGCGCGGGTAGTTCACGCCATGACCGAAGATCAGATTGAGCCCCCAGGCAACTTTGTTGATAAAGTCATTCATGTAGTCTTCCAGGTTGAAATCATAATTGCTTAGAAACAGCACCCTCCGTCCTTGATCAACAATGATCCAGTTCGCAAAGTGAATCGTGTCCACTCCATGGAGGTTAAGCAAGGGAACCGTGCCCAGGTCTCCCTCGCGAAAGAAGTGGTGGACAACGAAATCCGCCACGATCAGGATCGCGCGCAACGTGGCATGGCGAAACAGACCGGGCTTGATAAAGCCAAGCACCGAAAACTGGTTCTGGATGAAGAAATCCTCGTCCTGCGCGAGATGGAGTCGGTCGAATTGGCTGAGCCGAAAGTGGGGATCCTGCCTGGGATGGGGAGCGTTGATCTCGCTTCGACGCAACAGCACGAGGAACAGCGGCACGAAGGGCAGCGCCAGCAAACCAACCAGCAGACCCACAGCCAACCCACCGATCCGATGGAGTCCATCGCGAAGGCGCCAGGCCCATGGCAGCAGTGGCTCCGGCCGCAGGGCCCAGGCCAGGTCCTTCTGGCCGTGCACAAAGTGCTGAATCTCCTTGCGCACGGCGGCGGAGGGCGTGGAGGGGGTCGTGGTCCCACCCTCCCTGTCCAGATAGCACTCGATCCGTTCCCGCAGCTGGGCCTCCCCCAGGATCTGGGGCACCGTTCGACCTAGGCTGTTCACATAGAAGGTTTGGGTGGGGATTCGATGCCGCCGGAGCCAGGCCAGCAGGTCTGCTTTCTCCCCTGGGACGGGAGCTCCGCTGCAGTGCTGAAACACGGCCCGCAACCCAGAGCCAGTTTTCGCCGTGAGGTCCTGCAGAAACTGGTCGGCGGTGCCGTCAACGCAGCAGTTGAAGGCCAGGCTGCTGGCAACCGTGCGCCCGCTGCCGGGGTCGACGGCGCCTTCCAGAATCACGAATCGCCCGTAGTGCAGCCCCGTGAGATCGCCGAATGGCACAAGCGGATTCGCCGCCGGATCACGACCGATCTCTGCGAGCACGTCCCGCAGGGCCACCATGGCTGCCTCCGCCGGTTGGATCGGCGCCACGATCGTGAGGGTCGACTGGGGAAGCATGGCTATGGCAAGGAATCAACGCGGATTGGCTGTTCCATCAGGTGGGAAACTGCAAGGAGAAACTCAGCACTCTGAGGTCGTCCCAGTAGGCCTGCCCGATGAACAGGCCAGGCGACACCTCCCGGATCTCATCACGAATCTTCTGGGCGAGAAACGAGGTTTTTGAATAGTCCAGAATGATGGCTTCCTCTCCTGGGCAGAACCAGCTCTTACCGCGGGAGAGAGTTGCCTTCACCAGGTGCACGCGGAGCGCGCTCACCAGGTTGAGAAGGTATCCCTGGTCGCGGAAGAACACCTTGCCCTGCCAGGCCAGAGCACGCACGTACCAGGTGATCAGCCAGTTCACCGGTGTGTCGGCGAGGAAAAGCACGTGCCCTTCGGCCACGCCATCGGGGATCGGGCCGATGGGGGCCTGGCTGTAGAGGGCATCAAGCTCGGCGGGGGAGCTGTTCAACAGATCCTCAGAGGTCATGGCCATGGATCGAGACGTAGCGGGGGTCAGGAGGTGGAGGGGGACGCGGTGAACCGGATCAGACGATCGGGAAAACTCAAAGGCCACCGTGCCTGGAGGAACTCCCCATGGGGCACGGTTGGCAAGTCGCCCGCAAGGATTGTGGCCAAACCGGCCTTGATCACGAAGAGGATCAGATCCTTGCCGGGGCAGGAGCGTGCTCCACTGAGGAACACATCGGAAAAGGGGCAGGCGCCCGTACGATCGAGCCAGCGGGAGGGTTGAAACTCGCTGGCCTCCACGTAGGGCCGCTGGGGCCGCTGCAGGAGCAGGAATAGCTGCAGGATGTCGGTGTCTGCCGGGACTCTGCGCCCATCGTGGATCTCCTCGGTGTCCCTGCGGTGCACCGTGAGCGACACCGGCGGATACAGGCGGCCTGTCTCCAGCACACAGGCCTCCAGAAAAGTGAGGCGGGCGATCTGATCCTCTGAGCGAGGGCCGTCGGAACCGCAGACTGTGCGCAGCTCTTCACGCACTTTCTCCAGGAGCTCAGGCCGAGAGAGAAGAATGACCAGAGTTCTACCGAACAACTTGCTGGCCGATCCCTGGAAGGTGAACATCCAGTGGGGCAGTTGCTCAAGCAGTTCCTGCAAGCCGGAATCACCGGGATGGGCGGCGTGGGCACGGGACAACAGTGAGCCCTTGGGGGCATCTTCAGCGGAAGCCTGCCAGGCCTCGCCAAGGACTGCGTAGATACGCTCCCTGCGAGATTTCTGGAAGGAACCCAGAAGCAGACGTCGCAGAGGCTGGTTCACCATATCCGCCAGCTGTTGCACGTCCTCAGCCAGGGCCGTCAGATCAAGCTCCTTCAACGCGGTAGATCCAGGCCCAAACCCGAACACCACGGCCAGCATCGTGACGCCGAGCCTTTGGCGGATATCGTCCAGTGAATGACAAGGAGCGCAGAAGGCAGCCCGGATCGTGGGCAGGTAAACGGAAAGGTCAGGGTAGGGCGAACCGGGGCAAAGCACAGCTTCGTGAAAAGTGCGCCATTGGAGCCAGTCCTGATCGTGGGCGATGGTGAGTGCATGGGGGGCCAGCAACTCCATCGCCTGACTCTTGAGGCGACCGGGGAGATAGGCGGAGCGGCTTGGGGGTTGGCTCAGGATGTGAACGGAGAGATCCCGGTCGACAACCAGCAGGATCCTCTTTCCCGGCAGAGAAAGCATCACGGCTCCGCTGCCTGCGTAGCGCTGTGCTAGCTGCTGAAACCAAGCCGTTAGGATGGCGCTTGGCCCATACTCCAGACGCCCTCTCACAGCGCTCAAGATGGAGCTCGCCAACGGGAGCAGATCTGAAAGATTCGCTACAGGAAACGGCTTTGCCTGCTCAGAATTCTGAGGAATGGTAGTGGACACAGAGCACCATCATGTGGACATTGTGGATATATTGGGACTGCGAGCAGAGCAACACCCCCACCTTCTAATCACGCCCACGGCGATAGTCAATGCAGCTTCATAATTCTATGCATGGCGTGTGAAGGTGGGTTTCCTCATCCGCTGGCGTCCAGAACAGATCCAGGCCAGGCTCTGTGGCTGTACCAGGATGAGAAAAAGCACGCAATCATCAGAGCTCACTGTGTCGCAGCCACGCCTTCCTTCTCCTTGTCGTAGCCGTGCTGCTTGAGCAGCTTGATCTCGCGGGTGGAAAGCTTGCCAGGGTGTTGCGAGTCGAGGGCTAATTCCTCTGCCTTCGCGAAAAGCTCGCTATCCGATGGAACTCCTTCGGACATAAAGAACACAGCGTCGGACATTCGAATGCGGCCATCACCATCGTGGTCGACATAGATCAGGAGATCGGTGAGATCAACCAGATACGACTTTGAACCGTAACTGACACGATAGATCTCGTACTTCTCAAGGCCCTTCCCAGTCCAATGGGCCTCAAGATACGGCGCACCAGCCCCAAAATCAAAGAGGTTCTCCTCACCGTAGACGACATGAGACTCGATAGGGTGAGGAACGTTGGTTTTCATATTGCTGAACACATTGGGTCGCGCTCGACCATGGAGATACTCCCCAAACTCTTCGCCACCGAAGCGGGCGAGAAGATGCTCAAAGGTAACCGCATTAACGATGTTGGTTCCGGTTAGTGTGATGGTCTCTGGCCCCGCGTACTTGGTGAGCCACTCGTTGTGCATGAACCGAGTCGAGGCCTCCATAACGAAGTTCATAAACGTTGGGTTTGGCACTGCATAGCCATAGGGCCGGTACTCGTCCGCGAGCTGCCCCATTCCAGTCGTCAGGAAGAGCTCACCGCTCGCTTCGTTGTAGGGGCCGAACAGCTCATTCCATCGTTGGATGACTCTCTGTGCCTCAGGGGAGTCTGGATCTTTGAAGAGTTCACGATAACTCTTGAGACCAGGAATATTCAAGCGCTCGAGAAAGCTGTTGTACTTTCCCGTGCCACGATCCAAGCCCCGCTGTACATCGGTTTCACCGATGCGTGTGGTGCCACCGGCAGTTGCGAGGTGGGCAAACTGGGGCGGGTAGTTGTTAAGAGTAAACGCCATCATCGAAGTGTTCATGAGCATATGGGCGATGCGCCCGATGCCTTCACGTTGGAGAAGCTCGTTACCTGCTGAGCCGAGTGTATCTACGAGGCGAATGAACTCTCCGCCTGCCTCTGGCTGGCCTTGCTTGCAAATCTTGCAGAGCGCCATGTCAAACCCATCGGGCTGAGCCGCGTGGCCCACCGGTCGATACGTTTCAGAGAAGTCGAGCCCTTTGAGTTCGGGATCCGAGAACATCTCTGCAACCTTCGGATTGCCGGCGAGGCCGTGGAGCACTGGGTGTGTGCCCTTGTGAAGGGGATCGTGCACAAG
>JBILWF010000304.1:0-4499 GCA_044370075.1 Chthoniobacteraceae bacterium
TCGCCTAATCCCCATGGGATCTCCTTTGACCGCTGGGGCTACCACTACGCAACCGACGGCACCGGGGGGCGTGCCTATCAGGTCCGCCCGACTGGAACGGGCTTCAAAATGCAGGAGCTCCTCAAAAAGGAGGTTCGCCCGGTGACAGCCAGCGAGATTGTCTCGAGCACGCATTTCCCCGACGAAATGCAGGGCGATTTCTTCATCATGAACGTAATTGGTTTTCGCGGTATCAAACATTATCGGCTGAACCGCAATGCGGAAACGGGCGACGTCTGGGGCGAGCCCGCGGGGGCGGAACTCAGCGTAGAGGAAACCAATGCCGACGGCTCCAAAACCCCCCAAAATTCCCGCGGTTTTCTGCTCTCCGGGGACAAAAACTTCCGGCCCGCAGACGCCATTTTCGGCGAGGACGGCGCATTATATGTAGCGGACTGGCAAAACGTCATCATCGGGCACATGCAGCACAACGTGCGCGATCCCAACCGCGACCACGGCCACGGTCGCATCTACCGGATCACCGCGCAAAACCGGCCGTTGCAGGCCAAGGTGGCGATTGAAAACCAGCCGCTCCCCGCCCTGCTTGAAAACCTCAAACATCCCGCGGATGGAGTGCGCCATCGCACGCATGTGGAGTTGAGCGAACGTGATTCCAAGGAGGTTGCAGCAGCGCTCGAAAAATGGATTGCGCAGTTTGACCCGAACAAAAAAGAGGACGCCCATGCGCTGCTGGAGGCGCTGTGGGTGAGCCAGCAGCACAACATTAAAAACATCGCCTTGCTGGGCCACCTCCTCAAATCCCCCGAACTTCACGCGCGCCACGCGGCGCTCACGGTGCAGCAACTCTGGTTCTCGCACTGCGGAGCCCATGCCGGGGCATCCACCACCTCCACGGGCGGGGAAAGCCACGCCCCCGAGAAAAAATCCGGAGTCCTTTCCGATACGCCGGAGCTCACCGAAGTGCGTATCGGCACCGTTGTGGAAAAAATGCTCTACGACACCAAGGAGTTCACCGTCAAAGCGGGTAAGAAAGTGAAGCTGACCTTTGCAAACCCCGATTTTATGCCCCACAACCTGGTGGTTGTGAAACCGGGCAAGGCCGACGCCGTGGGAATGCTCGCCATCAATCTGGGGGCAAGCGGTTTCGAAAAAGCGTTCGTTCCGCAGTCCCCGGACATTGTGGCATCCACCAAGCTCGTAGACCACGGCAAGGAGGAAACCATCGAATTCAAGTGCCCGGACCAGCCCGGCAACTACCATTTTGTGTGCACCTTCCCCGGGCACCATCTGATCATGCGTGGCACGATGGTGGTCAAACCCTGACGTACCCATACAGCCGGCCCTGCACACCGCGGGCAAAAGGAGGGGCCTTTCGCCGGCACGCGAAGGCCCCCTTTTCTTTCGCGTGCCTCACGCAAACCGACTGGGATGCTGGCTCGGATCCCGCTCTGTGGCCGCCGCGATGGAAATAGAGGGGGGCGGGAGCAAACCAACCCCGTTCAAACGGCTAGCGAGGGCCGAGGGAAGGTGCCGAGTACCTTTACCAGCGTACAACGTTGGTTGAGTTGGGAAAGCACCTCCATCAACTCCACGTCGCCGGCGTGCCCGTCGACATCCAGAAAGAAACAATACTCCCATGCCTTCCGGCGTGAGGGGCGGCTTTCAATTTTGCCAATGTTGATCCGGTGCCGGTCAAAGGGCTCCAGTGCCCGGTACAGGGCGCCCGGTTCATGCGGAACACTGAACATGAGAGCGGTGCGGTCGTTGCCGGTGGGCGGCGAGGGGCGCTGTCCGATGACCAGGAAGCGCGTGGTGTTGTCGGGAGAGTCCTGAATCCCCGAATCCAGCGCGGAAAGTCCGTACAGTTCGCCCGCAAGTTTGCCGGCGACGGCGGCCGCCCCCTCCTCCTGTGCGGCCAGTTCGGCCGCCCGCGTCGTACTGGAAACCTCCACCCATTCCACCTTCGGAAAATTTGCGCGCAGCCAGCCCCGGCACTGCCCGAATGCCTGCGGATGGCTGTAAATCTTGCGCACTGTTTCACGCGGACCGCGCGCCAGAAGCTGATGCTCGATTTTTAAGAGAATCTGCGCACAGATGCGCGCCTCGCTGTCGATGAACATGTCCAGCGTGTGGTTCACCGCCCCCTCCCACGAGTTTTCCACGGGAACCACCCCGTAGTCCGCACGCGAACGCACCACCGCGTCGAACACCTCCGCAATACTGCCCTCGGAGCCGTACTTCACACTGGCCCCGAACTTGGAGCGCGCCGCCTGATGCGTAAACGTCGCCTCAGGGCCGAGGTACGCAATGCGCAAATCCTTCTCGAGCGCGAGGGAGGCGGACATAATCTCCCGGTAGATCGCCCGCACCGCCTGCTCCGGCAAACGCCCCTGCAGGTGCTGGTTTTTTGCGGCCAGCGAGCGGTACACCGTCTCTTCCCGCTCTGGCGCGTAAATCTCCAGCCCCTCGGCTTTCTTCAACTCCCCCACCTGATGCACGCACTCCGCACGGGAGTTGAGCAGCTTGAGAATCTGCTCATCGAGCAGGTCAATTTGTTGGCGGATTTCAGGCAGGTTCATGATCCTCATTCTTCTCCAAAAGCGGTGCCGGCGCAAAGAGAGCTTCCTCCCCGGGGGCCACCGCGGTTTCCCCCGCAGGCGCTCCGTGGTCAAAATCTGCGCCGGCACTTTCCGCGTTCCCGCCGGCGTGTTGGGCCAACCCCGCATCCGCAGCAGTGTCGTCATGTGAGGATGGATCGGCAGAAGTCGTGTGAGAATCCACTTCCGGTACGCCGTTCGCGTCCTGCCCCAGCGGGTGCTCCCCTGCGCTCTCCGGCGGGCCCTCCCCGGGAGCCGACTCCAGCACCGGAGAAGCAGTCCCGCCCCCGTCCCGTGAATCGGCGGGCGCAGCAGCAGCCCCTTCAGCGGCCTGCGGTTCCGCGTCCTTGGCGCGCTTGCGTCCCTTGGGCGCGGGCTTTTCCTCCGGCGGCGGCGCCTTGGGTAGATCCACGCGGCGCAACTCTTCGGAGTTGGGCAGTTCGTGGACGGTCTTCAGCCCGAAGTGCTCCAAAAAGTATCCCGTGGTGGAGTACAACAGCGGGCGTCCGGGTACGTCGGCGCGTCCCGAAATACGCACCAGGCTGCGGTCGAGCAGAACCTGCATCACGCCATCCACGGCCACGCCGCGCACGGCCTCGATGTCGGCGCGCGTAACCGGCTGGCGGTACGCGATGATGGCGAGGGTTTCCAGCGCCGGGCCGCTCAGACGCGTGGGTTTCGCCTCCGGGAAAAGCTGGCGCACCCACGGCGCGTACTCGGGGCGGGAAACAAAGACCCACCCGTTGACCTGCTCCATGAGCTGGAAGGCTCGGCCCGCTTCTTCAATCTGCTGCTGAAGCTCGATCAACACCGCGAGAATCCGGTCCTCGTCCGCCTGCGCGAAATCCTGCGCTTCGGGTTTCTCGCAAGACTCCCCCGTGGCCTTCAACGCGGCGAGCAGCTCCGCCGTGGAAATCGGCTTGGGCGAGGCAAAGATCAGCGACTCGAGTACTTGATGAATGGTCATGCGCCCCCTCCCTTACACGCGGCGAAGCTCGATCTCCCCGAAAGGCTCCTGCTGATAGGCCCGCAGTTGCTTGAGCCGGATCAGCTCGAGCACGGCCAGAAAAGTCACCACGATCTCTGCACGGGATACCACCGAGGAGAACAAGTCGGTGAACTTCATCGGTGCTCCACTGCCCGTGAGTTTCAGCACCAGGTCGATCTTGTCCGAGACGGTAAAGTTCTCCTCAAAAATCTCCCGCAGATCCTCCTTCTTATCGAGCCGCTTGAGGATGCCGTTAAACGCGTTGATGAGGTCAAATACGCTCACATCCCCCAGCGGGCGTTCCGGCGGAATCTCCGTTGCCTCTGCTACCCGGATAAACAGACCCTCCCGCGCCACCTCCCGCTCGTGAAGTTGGGCGGCGGCGTCCTTGAACTTCTTGTACTCCACCAACTGCCGCACCAGTTCCCAGCGCGGATCCTCTTCCTCGGCCTCCTCCTCCGGCGGTTGGACGCTGACCGGAAGCAGGCTGCGGCTCTTGAGGTAAATCAAATTCGCAGCCATGACGATGAACTCCCCGGCCACCTCGATATCGAGCGCCTTGAAGGCGTCCATAAACTCAAGGTACTGCTGCGTGATGCGCTCCAGGGACACGTCGTAAATGTCCACCTCATCCCGCTTGATGAGATACAGCAGCAGATCCAGCGGGCCTTCAAAAACCTCGAGTTTAACCTTGTAGTCAGGGGTGGACATGACCGGACAGCCTACGCCGCACCGCCCCCAAACCTCAACCCGCATTCCGCGGGCCTGCCGATTTTCAAACACACACCCGCCCCGAAAGAAGTCCGCGTTCCGCCCTTAAAACCGCACCCTCCCTGCAATCGCATTTGAGGCTGACTTGGCTACTGGCGTGCGGCACGGTGCGCGAGTGCTGGCTTTTGACGTTTTTCTTCAGG
>JBILWF010000305.1:0-4489 GCA_044370075.1 Chthoniobacteraceae bacterium
CGGGTGGATGGGGAGCGCGGCGTTTCCCCCCTTGAGCGGCCGGCAGCCTGCGGCGATACTGTTCGCATGAGTGATTCCTCACCCTTCGATTCGATTGAGGCCGTCTTGGACGATATCCGCGCGGGCTAAATCGTGCTCGTTTCCGATGATGCCGATCGCGAAAACGAGGGGGATCTGGTCTTTGCGGCCGAAAAAGTCACCCCGGAAGCGGTCAACTTCATGGCCATGCACGGGCGGGGTCTCATCTGCGTGCCAGTCACCGAACACCGCGCCGAGCAACTGGGCTTGCAGCGGATGGTCACCGACAATCGGGAAAGTTTCCGGACCGACTTCACCGTGTCGGTTGACGCCACCGAGGGAGTCACCACGGGCATCTCCGCCGCCGACCGCGCCAAAACCATCGCGCTGCTGGCCGATCCGAAGGCCCGCCCTGCGGACTTGGTTCAGCCGGGGCACATTTTTCCGCTGCGCGCCAAGGGCGGCGGCGTTTTGCGCCGGGCGGGACACACGGAGGCGTCGGTGGATCTTGCTCGTCTTGCCGGACTCGATCCCACCGGGGTGCTCTGCGAGATCCTTAACGCCGACGGCACCATGGCGCGGTTGCCCGAACTGGAGGCATTCAAAAAACAGCACGGCCTGAAAATGTGCAGCATTGCCGATCTGATTGCCTACCGCCGCACGCGGGAAAAGCTCGTGGAATGTGAACAGCAGATCCGTCTGCCCACCGATTTTGGAGAGTTCCAACTGCATCTGTACCGCAGCACGGTAGACGGGGTGCATCATCTGGCCCTCGTCAAAGGCGACCTGAAGGCCGTGGAGGCGCCTTTGGTGCGCGTGCATTCGGAATGTCTCACCGGCGATGTGTTCGGATCGCGCCGCTGCGACTGCGGCTCCCAGTTGCACCAGGCCATGGAGATGATTCAGGAACAGGGCTGCGGGGTCATCCTGTACATGCGTCAGCACGAGGGACGCGGCATCGGGCTGCCTGCCAAGATCCACGCCTACAAACTGCAGGAGGACGGTCTCGACACCGTGGAAGCCAACATCCAGCTGGGGTTCCCCGCCGAGTTGCGCGACTACGGCGTCGGCGCGCAGATCCTGTGCGATCTGGGGGTGCGCAAAATGCGGTTTTTAACCAACAACCCGAAAAAGGTCATTGGACTGGACGGGTACGGTTTGGAGATTGTCGAACGGGTTCCCATCGCAGCTCCCGCAAACCCCGACAATGCGCGGTATCTGGACACCAAACGGGTGAAGATGGGCCATCTGCTGTAAGCGGGCACGCGCTCTGAAAACATGGCCACGTCCACCACCCCGATGATGCAGCAGTACCTCGGCATCCGCCGCGGGCTGCCCGAGGACACCATCCTGCTTTTCCGGTTGGGCGACTTTTACGAAATGTTTTTCGAGGACGCCAAAATCGCCTCGCCCCTTCTCAATGTGGCCCTGACCCAGCGCAACGGAACGCCCATGTGCGGCATTCCTTTTCACGCTTCTGAATCTTATATTGCCAAGCTGGTTGCAGCCGGGAAACGCGTGGCGGTGTGCGATCAAACCTCCGAACCGCAGCCCGGCAAAATCGTGCAGCGGGAGGTCACGCACATCGTGTCCCCGGGAACGGTGAGCGACATCCAGATGCTCGATGCGGCGAGGAACAATTTTTTGGCTGCAATCCACGCCGGCCCCAAGGGCGGGTTCGGGTTCGCTTTCATCGATCTTTCCACGGGCGAATTCCGCGTTACGCAACTGGCCGAGGCGCGGGAGTTGTCTGATGAACTAGCCCGGGTCCAGCCCGCGGAGCTTCTGGTGGCGGAATCGGCGCGGGAAGGGCTCGCGGCGCTGGGCGGGCTCGAACGGCTGCGTGGTGTGGTGGTGAAGGATGACTACGCGTTTTTGTACGATCAGGCATATCACACCCTGCGTGAGCAGTTTCGGGTGCAGTCATTGGACGGGTTCGGCTGCACGGATCTGCCTTTGGCGGTGTCTGCGGCCGGGGCGATCGTACACTACCTGCGGCATGAACTGCGCCGTTCGCTGGCGCACGTTTCCCGGCTCGGCGTCTACCGCCGCTCGCAGTACATGCTGCTGGACGCCACCACCCAGACAAACCTCGAGCTGGTCGAATCCCGCGGCGGTGGCCGCAATACCAGCCTGCTGGCCGCCCTTGACCGCACCTGCACCCCCATGGGCGCCCGCCGGTTGCGGGATTGGATTTTGCATCCGCTCTGCGCCATCGAACCGCTCGTGCGCCGGCAGGAGGCCATTGGCGTGTTGCTCTCCGATGCGTACCGCCTGCAGCAGGTGCGCGCACTGCTGGGCGCCATACGCGACATTGAACGCACCGTGGGCCGCCTCAGCCAGGCCGGCGGCAATGCGCGGGATCTCGTGCTGCTGCGTTCGGCGCTCGAACAGATTCCGCAGCTTCAGCAGGCGGTGGCTCCCTTTTGCGGCGGGGCGGGGGCCTCCCTGCTTGCGGAATGCGCGGCGTCCCTGCACGCGCTGCCTGCGTTGTACGAATTGCTGGGCAAGGCGATCGTGGATGAACCGCCCGCCCTGGTGCGTGAAGGCGGAATGTTCCGGGACGGCTATTACGAGCCTTTGGACGAACTCCGCGCCGCGGGCCACAGCGGCAAACAGTGGATCGCCGAATTGCAGCAGAAAGCCATAGAAGAAACGGGGATTAAATCCCTCAAGATCCGCTACACCTCCGTGTTTGGATATTTTATTGAGGTGACAAAATCCAACCTGGGTGCGGTTCCGCCCACGTGGATTCGCAAGCAAACGGTGGCCACGGGCGAGCGGTTCATTACGCCGGAGTTGAAGGAAGTGGAGGCCCGGGTGCTGGGTTCGGAGGAAAAAGCCCGTGCTTTGGAGGAGGAGCTTTTCAAGCAGGTGCGTGGCGAGGTTTTGGCCGAGACGGCCGCCCTGCAGCAGACCGCGCAGGCGGTGGCGCTGCTCGACGTGCTGGCTTCGCTGGCCGAGGCGGCGCGGCTCTACGGCTACTGCCGGCCCGAGTTGGTTGAGGGACTCGAACTGGAACTCATCGACGGACGGCATCCCGTTTTGGATCAGGCTCTGGTGGAGGAAAAATTCGTGCCCAACGACACCCTGCTCGATGGAGACTCCAAAAGGTTGCTTATTTTGACCGGTCCAAACATGGCGGGAAAATCCACCTACATCCGGCAGGTGGCCCTGCTCACGCTTTTGGCGCAGATGGGCTCGTGGATACCCGCCCGGCGCGCCGTGGTTGGTTTGGCGGACCGCATTTTCACGCGGGTGGGGGCCAACGACGATCTCTCCCGCGGGCAATCCACTTTCATGGTGGAGATGCACGAAACGGCCAACATAACCAACAACGCCACCGCGCGCTCCCTGGTGATACTGGATGAAATCGGAAGGGGCACCTCCACCTTTGACGGTCTCTCCATCGCGTGGAGTGTGGCAGAATATTTGCACGATATTGTGCGGGCGCGGACGCTTTTCGCCACGCACTACCACGAGTTGACCGAGCTGGCCCGCACCCGCGAGGGCGCACAGAACTTCAACATCGCTGTGCGCGAATGGAACGAACAGATCATCTTCCTGCGCAAGATCGTCCCGGGCGGAGCGGATAAAAGCTACGGCATCCAGGTGGCACGTCTGGCGGGGTTGCCCCGGCAAATCCTCGAACGGGCGAAACAAATTTTGGTCAATCTGGAGAAATCCGAATTGAGCGCGGATGCGGCATCTTCCGGGGAGGAAGAGTCGCCTGTAGCGCCAGCGCGTACGACGCGGCGGCGCAGTGTCATGGCGGCCGAGGCAGAGCGTCCGCAGATGCTCCTCTTCTGAGGCGCACGCCGCCGCCTCCCGTTGCGCCAGGGGCGACTACTTGCTTCTGTTGAGGATTTCGCGGACTTCCTCCACCGAAAGTACTTTGCCGTAGGTGTTTCCCCCCAGCGGCCCGTTCCCGGGATTGTACCTCAGCTTCTTTTTGTCAGCCTCCGGTCCGGCGTACTCTTCGGAAGACATCGCGGGGGGCTTGGCGCCGGACTCTCGGGCCGATGTCATGCCACCAAACGCACGGTTTGTATCCGGGAAATTGTCCGAAGAGGCACGGTATCCTTTTTGAGGGGAAAATTTTGAGTCGAAAGAAGAGCCGGACGAAAAGGACCGCACCTCCGCCTTTTTGGAGGAGTTTACCGGGGTTTGGAAAGCCGAGCTGGGGAAGGTCTTCTCCTGGGAGGCAGGCTTGGAAGCACCGAACGTTTTAAGGCCCCCAAAGAAGGATGTTTTGGTGCTTTGGGTCGGAGCCGGGGAGGGGGTGGAACCAAAGCGCGCCGAGGCGGGGTTGAACGTCTTGGTGAGGTCCGGCTTGAGGATCCGGGACTCGCCGTTGGTCATTGCGGAGTGGGGGGAGGAGAGAACGCCCAGTTCCGCCTGCTCTTTTAGGGGTGCGGCGGCGGCAGGGCGGGTTGATTTCGCCATCAGGGGGGAGCAGAGGAGGGTGGGG
>JBILWF010000306.1:0-4488 GCA_044370075.1 Chthoniobacteraceae bacterium
ATCAATGCCAACAATCATGCTCTAACCAATGACGCCCCCCGCGGCGTTGGCAATCTTTCACCGCGCCCCGATCCCAGGCACCCCATGGTTTCCACAAACCCTCCGCCCCTTGCGCGCCGGACGCTGTTGTTCGCGGTTTTGGCGGCACTCTGTATCCGCACGGGGCGCGCGCAGCCGGTGGATTCGCTGCTGCAGGATCCCGCCTCCCTCTGGCAGACAACCCAGGAAACCTTCACGCCGCTGGCGCTGCCCTTTGGCTTCCAATGGAATTCGCTTCAGCGCGAGAGCGCCCGCGCGGTGCGGCCGGAAATGACCCTGGGTCCCCTGCCCGTCGTTGAACTCAACGCCCGGTTCACAGCCCAAACGCTCACCTCGCTCACCCTCCTGCTGTACTCTTCCGGCGATTCGGGCGGAACCAGCCGCGAAGCCTACGAAACGCTCATCCGCAACGGCACCGAATTTCTCAGCGCCCTCACCCGCTCCAAACCCCAGGCCCGCGGCCAGGACCCCAACAACGCCGTGCGCGCCGACGGCTTGGTTTGGAAAACACCCGGAACCCTTTGGACGCTCGAATTTTCCATCACCCGCAAAAACACCCCCCAGGGGCCGAAATTCTTTCCCGAATTTGTGCGCCTCGAACTCACGCCGGAGAAGGCACCGCGCAAACCGGGCCAAACCGCCGCACAAACGGCCGCGCTCAAACCCAAACAAAAGGTGCGCAAACTGCCCTCGGGGGACGTCTTTATCGAAGGCATCCCCATGGTGGACCAAGGCCGGAAAGGATACTGCTTTCCCGCCTCCGCGGAGCGGGTACTGCGCTACCATGGGATGCGGGTGGACCAGCACGAAATTGCACAACTGGCCGGAAACATGGGATCAGGCACCTCCCAACAGGCGGGAATCGAAGGACTCAAAACCGCGGGAACCCGCCTGCAATTCCGGGTGCGTCCGATTGATCAATTCTCCACCGGCCTGGAGAGTTTTCTCAAGGAGTACAACCGGCAGGCGGCCCGGTATGGACCCAAGTTCCAAATCCCCCCCCTGCAGGGCGTAGTGGATGTACAGGCCCTCTACGCGAGCCTGCGGCCGGACATCTTTGCGCAAGCCCGTCAGGCGCAGAAGCTGGAGAAAAACCGTTTTCTGCGGGCCCTGCAGGGTTCCATCGACGAGGGCCATCCCCTCATGTGGTGCGTGGCGCTGGGACTGGCACGGGAGCAAACCCCGGCACTCCAAACCGCCGGCGGACACGCCCGACTGCTGGTTGGATACAACGCCAAAACGCAGGAATGTCTTTATTCGGATTCCTGGGGAGCGGGCCACGAACTCAAGCGCATGGGCTTTGACGATGCATGGCTTATGCACCAGTGCTGCTTCCTGTTAATCCCGCAGGGCATTGAATCCCCCTCCCTGAGCCAGGACCGCTAATCCGCCCTTTCAATCGCAAAAGCCCCTCGGCATGTACCGCTTAAACCCAATTTTGGCTTTCGCCTGCTGCCTCTCCACCATGGGAACCGGCTGGGCCTTCTCCCAGACTACGAAGCCCCCCCGGAGCGCGGTCCAACCCGCCTCGGCCGCGGAGCCCGCGCATCTGCGACAGCGCGCGGAATCCCTGGTCCGGCGTCTTCTGGAGCCGGCCCACCTTTCCCAGTCAGCGCTCAAGCTGCATCCGCCGAGACATATCCGCCCCAAAACCAGCATGTGGACGGAGGATTTGCCCGACATCTGGGAAGTGCGCTTCGAATTGGGGGAAACGGGCGGCGGCCACCTTTTTCTCAGCGCCACGGAGGAAATGATCCTCGAGGAGTTTGCTTTTGATTCGTCCAAGCCGGTTCCCCCCCTGCACGGCGACTGGGTTCCGGGCGTGCCTAACCTGCAGCAATTCCCCATCCCCTCCCCGTCTGGAAAAGGGCGGACCGCCTCGGGTTGCGTGCCCACGGCGGGGGCCAGCCTCATCGGTTTCTGGGCGGCGCGCGCCCATCCCGGGTGGCTGGACTCCGGCACCGCGCACCCAGCCGCCCAGGCGGAGCAGGATGCACTACGGGCCGCCACACTGCGGTTGCGGAAATCCATGCGCATGATTGAGATACGGGATAAAGAGGGCTACGCCGATGGAACAATGTCGCTGAGCGGGTCCACTCCCGAGGAACTTGCCAAAGCGCTGGCCCGGGATGCCCGCGAACGGAATGTGCCGGTCCGGGTGCAGGTGAATGATTTTTCGGTGGAAGATCTCCGAACCGAAATTCGGGCGGGGCGCCCCGCGCTGGTGACCTGCGTGGTGCGGCTTCCGCACAAGCCCGATCTCGCCTGGGGACACCAGCTGGTTGCGGTGGGCTGCCAGCAGGTGGAAGACTTTGATTATGTGGGAGTCGTGGACAATTTCTACCCGGTGCGCAACGCGACCACCGTGCGTTGGATTGAGAAGGGGGTATTTGGCTCGCTCTTGACGGTGCGTCCGGGGGCGGAGGAGGGCGGGAAGGCTGATCAAAAAAACACACCCTGACTAAAATAATTCAGGCTCTGGACCGGGTGGCGTCAGGAGGGAATGCCTGCGTCAAATGATTTTTCTTCAGACGCATCTTCCCCTCGCCAAACTGGCACAGCGAATGCTTATTGGGAAAACCGTCACAGAGCTGACATTAAACCACCTGAAAAAACTAAGATGAGTACTCTTACTGGCCGCCTCAGCGCCATCGCCTCCATCGTTGGCAGAACCCCCACCGCGCCGACCGTCAACTTCAATGACGAGTCTCCAAAATCGGTGTTTGGTTCCCACACCTTCAACCTCGCCCGGATGAAGGAGACTCTCAAACCCGAGACCTACGCCTCGGTTTTGAAGACGATCAAGGACGGCCAAAAGCTTTCAGAAGCGGTGGCCGACGAAGTAGCCGACGCCATGCGCACCTGGGCCGTGAGCAAGGGGGCAACCCACTACGCGCACGTTTTTTATCCGCTCACAGGGCTCACCGCCGAAAAGCATGACTCCTTCTACGAGGCCGCCGCAGACGGATCGGAGGCCATCTCCAAGTTCAAGGGCAAGGTGCTGGTGCAGGGCGAACCCGACGCCTCCTCCTTCCCCAACGGGGGCATCCGCGCCACCCACCGGGCGCGCGGTTACACCGCCTGGGACGTGACCAGCCCCGCCTACCTGCTGGAGAGCGCCAACGGCACCACCCTGTGCATTCCCACCTCCTTCGTGTCCTGGACCGGCGAATCCCTCGACACCAAGACCCCCGTGCTCAAGTCGATGCAGGTGCTCGACAAGCAGGCGCGCCGCATCCTTGCCCTTTTCGGCCACAAGGAGATCGCCCATGTCTCGGCCACGGCGGGCCCCGAGCAGGAATACTTCCTTGTAGACAAGAACTTTTATTTCGCCCGCCCCGACCTCGTCGCGGCCGGACGCACCCTCTTCGGCGCCCCGGCCCCGAAAGGCCAGGAGTTTGAGGACCATTATTTTGGCGCGATTCCCGAACGGGTCCTCGCTTTCATGTGCGAAGTCGACCGCGAGCTCTACAAACTGGGGGTCCCCTCCAAGACCCGCCACAACGAAGTCGCCCCGGGCCAGTTCGAAATTGCGCCCCTGTTCGAATCCGCCAACGTGGCGGCCGACCACCAACAGTTGATCATGACCGTCCTCAAAAAGGTGGCGGACAAGCATGGATTGGTGTGCCTGCTTCACGAAAAGCCTTTCGCGGGGGTCAACGGTTCGGGCAAGCACGTGAACTGGTCGCTGGGCAACGCCACTCAGGGCAACCTTCTGGACCCGGGCGACACGCCGCATGACAACGCGCAGTTTCTGGTGTTTGCCGGGGCGGTGATCCGCTCGGTCGACAAGTACGCCAAGCTGCTGCGCGCCACGGTGGCGTCTGCGGGCAACGACCACCGTCTGGGAGCCAACGAAGCGCCCCCGGCGATCATTTCCGTGTACCTTGGCGACCAGCTCGCGGATGTTTTCGAGCAGATCAAGGGAGGCGGCGCCACCAGCTCCAAGCAGCGGGGCACCCTAAACATCGGGGTGGATGTGCTTCCGCATCTGCCCAAAGACGCGGGAGACCGCAACCGCACCTCGCCGTTCGCCTTCACTGGCAACCGGTTTGAGTTCCGCGCGGTGGGCTCCAACCAGTCAATTGGCGGGGCGCTCTACGCGCTCAACACGATGCTTGCGGATTCTCTCGACTACGTGGCGGGCCGCCTCGAAGGCGCCCCGAATTTGAATGCCGCGATTCAGGCGGTTCTCAAGGAAATCGTCGACCAGCATGGCCGCGTGATTTTCAATGGAAACGGCTACTCCGAGGAATGGCATGCCGAAGCGGTCACCCGCGGCCTGCCCAACCTGAAGACATCGGCGGACTGCATGGACGCGATTGCGAGCCCGGAAGTGTGCGAGCTCTTTGAAAAGTACGGCGTGCTTTCCACAGAGGAACTCCACAGCCGCTGCGAAATTATCAAGGAGCAGTACATCAAGCAGATCAATGTGGAAGCCAACCTCGC
>JBILWF010000307.1:0-4481 GCA_044370075.1 Chthoniobacteraceae bacterium
ACTCCACGTCTCCGGATCTGGTGGTCGTGGACTGGTCGCTGAGACAAAATGACTCCCGCGGAGTTATCACTGAACTCTTGCGCAACAAACCGGATCTGGCGGTGCTGGTGGTCTCGATTCACGATGAAACCACGCACGCCGAACAGGCCGCACGCGTCGGGGCGCGCGGGTATCTCATGAAGCAGGAGGCCGCCCACAAAATCGTGGAGGGCAGCCGGACGGTTCTTTCCGGGACCCCCTATTTCAGCCCCAGGGCGCTGGAGTATCTTTCCGAGGGAAGCCGGAGGCAAATTTCCGAGCAGGCTCCGGGATCCAAAAGCCCGAATGCCGGGGGGGCCAGACAGGTCGAGCAAGCATGGAAACATTCCGTGTCAGTGATCATCCCGGTTTACAACTCCGAATCCACGGTGGCCCGGCTTTGCTCGGAGCTCATCGACTCGCTCCGCTTCGTCCGAGACTTGCAGATTCTGCTGGTGGACGACGGCAGCTCGGATGACTCGGCCTCGCTGTGCACCGAAATGCACTTCCGTTATCCCCATGCGGTCGAGTTTGTGGAGTTAGCCCGCAATTTTGGGGAACACAGTGCGCTGCTTGCCGGCCTGCAACACGCACGCGGCGATTTTTGCGTGCTCATGGACGACGACCTCCAAAACCCCCCTTCGGAGGTTCCTCGCCTTCTGCGCCAGGCTGCTCTGGGATTTGACGCGGTCTACGCCGCCTACCGCAAACGCCGCCACCCGTGGTACCGGCGCGCCGCCAGTGCCCTGCACAACGCCATGGCGACGGCAATCTTGGACAAACCCCGGAACCTCTACTTCTCCAGCTTCAAAGTCCTCTCCCGCGACGTGGTGCGGCAAATCCGCAAGTACCGCGGCCCAAAGCCCTATCTGGACGCTCTGATCCTGCGCGCAACCGCCAACATCAGCACAGTGGAGAGCGAACACCGCACCCGCGCCGGGGGGAGTTCCGGCTACACCCTCTCTAAACTCATAGAACTCTGGACGCGGATGCTCTTTGGTTTCTCCACCTTCCCGGTCCGGTTTTGCTTCCTGCTCTCGCTTGGAACGCTCGCCATGTGGGTTGGCCTCGTGGCGCTGCCCACCGAATCGAGTAGCGGCATTCAAATTGACCGGTATGCCCGGATGCTGCCGTGGGCGACCGCTCTCTTATGGGCGGGGGTATTCGGGGAATACATCGCGAGGCTCTATCAACTGCTGCACCGCACGCCGCCCTACGTCATTCGGCGCATGTTGCGCAAAAATTTAGCGTCGGCAACCGGCGCACGTCCTGCAGCCCACCGGTCCTCCGCCGCCTGAACACGCATGAAAACCCCCGGGGCTTCCGCACAGTTGGGCGTCTTGTGCCTGCTGGCCGCATTTCTCTACCTGCCCGCCCTGAGTTACCCCTTCCTCTTTGACGACCACCTGTATCTGCTTAACAACCCCCTCTACAAAGACATCGCTCGTTTTTGGGGTATCCTCACGGACTTCTCCGGCACGGTGCACAGCGTCGGAAAACTTGGCTACGACGGGGATATAGCAGCCAATTTTGTTCTCCGGCCGCTCACTTATTTTTCCTTCTGGATCAACCACGTCCTCGGCGGCGCCCGGCCCGAGGGCTACCGGTTGCTGAATGTCTGCATCCACATTGGAAACGCATTCCTTGTCTTTGAGTTTGGACGATTACTGAGCGTCAAGCTGCCCGCCCCTGGGTCCTCGCACTCCCTGCTGCCCTTTCTGCCGAGTGTGGCCTCCATTTTGTTTTTTGTTCACCCGCTGCAGATTGAATCGGTCACCTACGTTATACAGCGTCTGACATCCCTCAACGCCCTTCTGTTTCTGGCATCCCTCTACTGCCATCGGCGAGCGTGGCTCGCAAGCGAAGCGGGCTCGTGGAAACTGGCTTCATGGGCGGCCTGCCTCGGCGCGATGCTCACCAAGGAGAGTGGCGCCATGATTCCGGCTTTCGCCGTGCTGGTTGACCGCGTGATCTGGGCCATTCCGTTGCGCTCCGCTGTCTGGCGCGCACGGCATTTGCTGGTTTTGTTGCCCGTGGTTCCCACGCTGGTCGGCGGAGTCGCCATGGTCCAAAAGGGGGACTTTTCCCTCAAAAACATCTTCAACGTCTCCCATGGAGAAACCCACTCCGATTACGGCGCATGCTATCTTCTGACCCAACCTGCGGTGTGGATTCATTCCCTCCGGTTGTTTTTCTGGCCCTCCGGGCTGAATGCCGATCCAGACATCCCGCTTGTCCGGAATATCTTTGAAATCCGTTTTTTGCTCCCTCTGACCCTCGCGCTGGGATCGGGCTGTGCGGCGGGCTGGCTGGCGCTGCGTTCCCCGGAACTCGGAAAGCGGTTTATTCCCGCCGCCCTGGGGCTGGGATGGTTTTTGCTCGCCCAAGCCCCCTCCTCACTTTTCCCGCTTCCGGATGTGATGGCAGAACACCGGGTGTACCTTTCCCTGGCCGGCCTGTGCCTTGGCGTTCCCGCTTCACTTCTACTTCTTGCTGAAAAACTCCTCCACTCCCCCGGTGCGAAACGCTGGGGATTGCGACTTGGTCTCGTGGTATGTGGCGCCCTGTGCCTGTGCACACAGCGCCGGCAGACCGTGTGGAGCAGCGAGGAATTGTTTTGGGGAGATATCTGCCTCCAAGGGTCCAAAAAATTGCGCCCCTGGCTCAATTATGCCGCGGCTTTGGCCGAGTCCGGAAAAACATCGCGCGCGGAAGAAGCTTATAACACGTGCATTAAAATGCAACCAACCGGACTCGGGTATGCCAACCTGGCGCGTTTGCATCTCGTCGCTGGCAACATCGACAAAGCCCTCCAAGCTTCTCTCGGAGCTTTGAATTGTGCTTCCTCCGGATACGACTTCTGCGTGCTCGGGGTAATTGGGGAGTGCTACTTTCGCTTGCAAAAATGGGGTGACTGCGTCCCGTATCTGGAAGCGTCTCTCCGCTCCAGTCCCGGCTATTTTCCCTCCCTCAAACTCCTTGGAGTCGCCCACCTCGCCATGCAAAATCCCGGCGCTGCACGCGCCGTATTTGAACGCGCCCTCCAATTCCATCCACACCATCCCGAACTGTTGGCCGGCCTGAACCAATCATCCCGTTTGCTTCAAACCGCATCTCCCGGCCCCGGAGCACCCCCGGCCCCGGTTCCCTCCCAAGCCGCGGAACCCTTCAAACTGAGGCTGGGTCTTGGCAATTAGTCCATTCAACCGGAAGTCCGGCCGCACCCAGAAACGCTCCCTGTGTCCTTACCGCCCCCTGTGATTCCGGCAAACCGCCCATGGACGACCTCCCCGGATTTTGCCGGACCAGTCTTGGATGTGGTCCGCGAGGTCCTGGATCGGGGGCAGTTTATTTTGGGACAAGAGCTCACCGCATTTGAGGACGAGTTTTGCCGCTTCCTCGGCGCCCCCTGTGGCGTAGGGGTCGGATCCGGAACCGACGCCCTCACCCTCGCCCTCTTGGCCGGAGAAATCCAACCGGGACAGGAGGTTCTCGTTCCCGCCTTCGCTCCAGGTGCCGTTGCCACCGCGGTACTCGCCTGCGGCGCAACCCCGGTTCTCGCCGAGGTAAACGACTCCTACCAACTCGAGGAAAACCTGCTGCCAGCCTTGCTTACCCCCCGCACCCGGGCAGTCATCGTGGTTCACCTCTACGGAAAAACAACGCCCATGGACCGAATCCTCGACTGGGCGGCGGAAAACAACCTCTGGGTCGTGGAGGATTGCGCGCACGCGCACGGCGCATTTCATTCCAGCGCGTCCTCCCCCAGATCCGTGCGCGCCGGAATGCGGGGGGACGTCGGGGCATTCAGTTTTTATCCCACCAAAAATCTCGGCGGAATTGGAGACGGCGGTTTTTGCGCCTCGCGGCACCCGCACCTTCGAAAAACCCTGCGCAGGCTGCGACAGTACGGGTGGGAGAATCGAGACTTCGCCCTCTCGCCGGGGCGCAACAGCCGCCTGGATGAAATTCAAGCCGCGATCCTCCGAATCGGTTTGCGCCATTTAGACTCGCGCAACGCGCGCCGGCAGTCCCTGGCCCGCAGGTACCGCGAAGCGCTGCTCGGACAAATACCGGATCACTGCGTGCTGCCGCGAACCGCCCCCGAGGATGCCCCCGGAGTTTTTCATCAGTTTGTGGCCAGGGTTTCCGACAGGGACCGGTTGCGAGAGTATCTGGAGCGGAGATTGATTCACTGCGGTATTCATTACCCCTTTGCACTCCACCAGCAGCCCGCCTTCGGAAAGCTCCACGGAGGGCGCCCGCTTCCCGTCGCCGAGCGTCTGGCTGGCAGCGTGCTGAGTCTTCCGCTGTATCCCGAACTGCGGGATGAAGATTGCGATCGCATCTGCCACGAAATCATCCAATTTTGGAGATCGGCATGAACCTCCGCGTCCTCATCGGTTTCTCTCTTTCGATTCTACTGCTGATTGTTCTGGGGATGGTGTCCTATCAAAGCATCC
>JBILWF010000308.1:0-4480 GCA_044370075.1 Chthoniobacteraceae bacterium
TTGCAGGAGAAAACAAACCAGATTAACCAGACGACACCCATCCGGAGCTAACACCGATCCTTACTTAAAAACCGGCATCCTTGGCTCCGCTACCCGGGCCACCTCTTGTCCCGGGATCCCATGCAGCCGAGATCCGCGTATCCCATGTCATCCACGAGAATGAATATTATGTTGGGCCGCGAAAGGTGCGGTTCATTCCCGTGTGCAGCCCCGTTTTTTTCCGAGGTGGCGGATATCTGACACGTGAGACACAACCAGGCAAAGAACAGCCATAAAACGCCAGCGAACCGGCGCAGACCGTTGCAGGGGTGCCCAATCCATTTTCCAAAAATGAGCGCGGGGGATTTCATCGGCGGTTGGAGTATCACAAACACGTGCACGGATGCGATGCGGAGGGTCCTGAATTTTTAGTGGAAATCCACGCGAAGCCTGGACGCTGTCGTTTTACCGCTGGAGGACCGAAACCAAACAACCGGCCTTCCTAAGGCCGTCCAAGCCGGCCGGACGTCATGACGTGTTTTTTCCGGGCGCGGGCTCGCTCACCCGGTCGGTCTACTCACGATCCACTTTGCGATAAAGGAACGCGTCGGATGTCACAAGGGAGGCGATGAGTGCCTTCATGCTGCCTCCGTTGTCGCGGTAAGCATGGTAGGCCGCCTGCAGTACGGGTGCGTCATTGAGGGTTTCGTTACGGCCCATCCAGTAACGGAATGCGTGGCGCACAAAGACCTGTTTCACCTTCTCGCTTTTGGCGAGGCGCTGGATCATTTCAAGCGCGTCGCGAACCGGGCCGTCGATTGCCGGGTCTCCACTCCCGAGAATCTCACCCGTGGCATCCACGGGACTGCCTTTGTCGGTGGTGCGATAGAGGCCGACGTGATTGTACGTCTCGAAAGGTAAGCCGAGCGGATCCATTTTTTGGTGACAGCGCCAGCATTCCTGCGCGCGCGTCACCCGCATCCGGTCACGAAGCGTCTTGTGCGCTTCATCAGGCAGCATTGCATCGACGGTGATCGGAATGTCGGGAACGGCTCCTCCAAGAAGGCGTTCCAGCACCCAGCGGCCGCGATGGATGGCGTGGTTGTCCATGGCATCGGAATGCGAAACGAGCCAGCTTGGGTGGGTGAGAATGCCCATGCGCTGCTCCGCTGGCAGGGTCGTCAGAACCCGCTTGGGATCGCCTCCCAAGCCCGGACCGAACCGCGCAATGGCCTTTTCGACGCGCACCTGGGCCGGCGTTCCTTTCGGCAGGTCGATGAAGCCGAGTTCGGCTGCGCTCGGAGTTTGGGCTTTCTTGCGGTCCGCTTTGGGAGGGTTTTTGTTTAGAGCCTCGAAGTGACTGAAATAGCGGAGGTCGCGCTTGTCATCGAGCACGACGCGCGTGGTTGTGAGCAACTCGGCGAGGACATTTTTATCCTCCTGAAGAATCATCTCCACCAAACGATCCGTGCTCGCAGCCATGCTGAACATCGTGACGTAGTACTTGGCAATGTCGCCGCCGGCTGCCTTCAGCGCGGTGGTGTCCTTGCAAATGCGCCCTGCACGGTCGTAGTCGAAGTACTCGCGAAAAAACTGCAGGATGCGCGGCTTCCGAATGCTGTCGTCATCCAGGATGCGTTCGACTTCGCGTCTCACGTCTTCGCGTGTTGCGAGGCGCCCTTCCGCCGCGGCTTCTTTCAAGGACTTTCCGGGCGCGGTGTAGCAAAAGGCGGCGTTGATCGCCAGGGCCAGTTCGTTGCCTTGCATCATCACCCGACCGTGCATGTCCGCTGTTCCGTAGTTGGCGAGTTCGGGACGGAACAAGGCATCGCGATCCAGAAAGATGGGGGAAAGGCCGAGGATCACGCCCTCCTCCTTGCCGAGGGCCTGTATGGAGTCTTTAAGAAGAGCGAGGTAGGCCTGCGTCTCGCGGCTTGTGGGAGGCCGAAAGGTAAGCGCTTCAAACAGGTAGTTGACCGCAGCGGTCAACTTGTCCTCGGGCGTACCCTCGGCTTGAATGAGATCATAAACCGGCGTCAGCGGTCGCTTGGCTTCCTTGCTGTAAAAGATGCTTTGTGCGAGCCCCCGGATATCACGGCCTTTAAACGCATCGGGTAAAATGATGTCTTTGGGATTGTCGGCGAATTGAAAAGGCTCGGCCTTGGGACCGTAGGCCATGTAGCGCAGAATCTCTTCGGCGTGGCTGGCGATCTGCGTCGCCTCCGATCCATTGACGGAATAAAGCATCGGATAGTTGCGCAGACCAGGATCTGCGATTGTCGTTAGCGCGGAGGGGAATCCCGTGATGGCGGCTGCATATGCTGCGGAGCCACCAACCCAACCGATGATCCGGTCAATCCCGAAGTACACCTTCACCTCCCCCTCGCTATTCGCCGGTATGCCGTCTCCGTGGGCGCGAAGGCCCGGCTGTTTCGGATCATGGGGTGGCTCGAAACTAATCAAATCATTCAGGCGTGTAAGGTGTTCCTGAGGATGAATCCGCCAGATGCGGGCGGGAGTTGAGGGAGGCTCGAGGCCTTCGGGGATTTTTCCAAACAGGAGATCGTGGTCAAGGTGGTTGCCTTTCACTGGACGCATGTGTGCGGTGAAGCCGCCTTTTTCCCGCAGCGCTTTCTCCAACTCGCCGGTGATCCAGTTTGAGATCCTCACGCGCTCGAGCGGGGCGGGCTGCCTTTCCTTCTTGCGGGGCGGCATCTCTTTCAGAGCTACTTGCTCCCAAATCCGCTTCCACAAGTCCGCATTATCAGCGCTTACTCCATTCAGTTCATGGAAAGAGACTTTTCCTTTTTGCGTTTCGGCATCATGGCAGTGGAAGCAGTACTCCTCGAGAAAAGGCCGAGCCAGACTCGCAAACGAATCCTTCTGATTTGCCTCAAGCTTCGACGCGGCAAGAAGCAGGAGGAAGCCGGCCAGAGCCTCTAATTTCCACCAAAACAAAAAGCTCATTGCTCCCGTTTGTTTACGCCAGCAACTGCTCGATCGGACCGACGGCGGAGTCATGAACGCTCACTGCATTCCTGTCCAAGTTGAAATGATCCCGGGGCGCACCGATGGCATGAAGCAACGTCGTGTAGAGGGCGTTAATCGGACGTCTGCCATCGAGTTGGGTGAAATGTCCCGTCTTCAATTGCCCTGCGCAGTTGCCCAAGAGGATGAAAGGCCAGTTTGATCCCGTCGTGTGCTGTTTGTCTGCGTTATTACTGGTGTACACGATGAGTGTGTGGTCCATCATCGTGCCATTGCCCTCGGGCACAGACTCGAGCTCCTGCATGAGTTTCACCAGCATGCGGCAGTTGTACTGGCGGATCTTAATCCAGATGTCGTTGCCGGGTTGCTCCATGTGCCCGAGATTGTGTCCCGTGGCGGCAACACCCAATCCCTTCCACGAACCAAAGATCTCGCCGCGTCCGGAGGCGATGGTGAGCACATTTGTGAGGCCCGACTTGAGCGCGGAAATGCCCAGATCCAGAAGCGAGTCATGCCAGTCGGTCTCGAACTGGGGATTGGTATATTTCCTGTCGCGTTCTGGCGCGAATTTTCTGAGGTGTTCGGAAACTCCTGCGAGCCGTTCGCGAAGCCCGTTGATTTCGCGGAACCCGCCCACAAACGTCCCGTAGCGCTGCCGGTCCTCCGGTGGCAGCATTGCGCTGTAGTCGCCCGCGAAACGCTCTATTTGGTTGAATACCTTCGAACGCGCCTCGTGGCGTTGTTTCACATCTCCCGAAGCGATTCCGCCAAACAGCAACTGGTACAGGTTGTTTGGGTTCGAATGCATGAAGATGGGCTGCCCGGGGCCTGCCGCCGAAAGCGTCGCAAGGGTGGGTCTTGCCTGCATGTTTTCGAGGGAATCCATCCCGATGCACAGGTGTGGCAAGATCGTTTCCGGAAGCAACCCGCTGACCACGTGGTCAATCGTCGCTGCAGCCGGCGGCACGCCGATGCCGCCGCGGTAACCACCGAGGGCGCCAAAAAACGCGCTGTGTGACGGGCTGGTATGCCTGCCATGCAGTCCGTTGATGATGTGTATTTGGTCTTTGTAAGGCTCAAGCGGACTGACCGGCTCCGGCAACGTCACGCCGGAAAGCGGCGCGCTTTCCTTGAGGTCCCTCGGGATGGCTGTTGCGGGATCAAACCCCTGGTTCTGCAGGAAGAAGATTACGCGCTTCGCTCCGCTGCGCCACGAAGGAGCCGCAGCGAGGCTTGTAACAGCAGCAGGCAAGAGGCTAGCCGCCGTGGTCGCAGCTATTTTGCGAATGAGGTCTCTTCTGGGGATCATGGAAACGTGAGTGTTTAGCTTGGGAATGCCTTTAAGCCGAACCGTGGACTAATCACCGGGAGCGGGTCTTGGCCATCAAGCGAAGCATATTATGGAAGATATACATCTAAATTTGTGCCAATAAAAGCTTGGGTATCCATCACGACGGCTTCTTGTTGAAACGTTGCGGGGTGGCATGC
Source organism: Chthoniobacteraceae bacterium (assembly GCA_044370075.1). Taxonomy (GTDB): domain Bacteria; phylum Verrucomicrobiota; class Verrucomicrobiia; order Chthoniobacterales; family Chthoniobacteraceae; genus Chth-196. The sequence continues at coordinate 4,456 of JBILWF010000308.1, forward strand.
GAAAACGCAGGCGGCGGGATTAGAA
>JBILWF010000677.1:0-13089 GCA_044370075.1 Chthoniobacteraceae bacterium
CACGACGCCCACGGTATCCTCCACGGTGGAACTCGCCGGGCGCACGCTCACCCTCCACGTGGACGGCACATCACCCAACGGGCTGCTCCTGAGCGGTGTTGTTCAAAATGTGCTTGGCGGCACCTTCTCCGCCGCCGGTCTGGTGAAGGAAGGCAGCGGCGCCCTGTTGCTCACGGGTAACAACACGTTCAACGGAGGTTTGACGCTGAATGCCGGAATCATCTCCTTCGACACCAATGCCGCCGCTTCTGGTGCCGTGCCGGTGACGCGTGCGCTCACGGCTATCAGTGGCACGCTGCTTACGCTCTCCGATGTCACTGGAATGGTGCCGGGCATGGCCGTTTACGGCACCGGTATCGCGGGCGGGGCGACCGTCCTTTCGGTGGATTACCTCAACTCGCAGATCGCGATCTCCGCGGGCACGACCTCCGTCACGGTGGGCAGCGTCAGCGTGGGAGGAGCGCTGCGGCTCAACGGGGGAACCCTCATGGCGGGGCCCGGCCTCCAAGCCATCAGCCGCCCGGTGTGGGTGCGGGGCGATGTGGCGTTGAGCGTGCCCAACACCGGACAGACGCTGACGCTTTCCGGGCCGGTGGATTTGGATGTCACCCGCACGCTCTCGGTGTTGAGCCCGGCGGGCACCGCAACGATTTCGGGTTCCGTGACGGCCGGTACGGCGGCGACCCTGGTCAAAGCCGGCCCCGGCGTGCTCACGCTCAGCAACGCGACCAACGTGCTGCCAGCCGGTGTGCGCATGCAGGGCGGTACGCTGGTGGCCGCTGATTCTCTGGCGCTTGGAACGGGTACCTTAACCTTCGCCGGCGGCGCCTTTGATTCGACCCTCGCCAACTTCGTGCTCACCTCCAACAACCCGCAGATTTGGCAGGGAACGGTCGCGTATGGGGGCGCGTCAAACCTGAACATGGGCACCGGGGCCATCACGCTCGCCGGTGGAGACGCGGTGGTCACCACCCGCTCGGGTACCACGGTATTGAGCGGGGTTATCGGCGACGGAGGATCCGGGTACGGCTTCTCCAAGACCGGCGGCGGTACGCTCCAACTGGCGGCGGCCAACACCCATTCGGGAACGACCACCGTGCTCGGGGGTGTGCTCTTGTTGGGAACCGTGTCGGCGCTCGCGGGTCCGATCCGTTTGGCCGGCGGCACGCTGGCGCTTGGCGTGGATGGCGCGCTGCAGCCGAATGCGTCGCTTTTCTCCTCGGGGGGCACCTTCTTTGTGAGCGCTGGAACGTGGAGTTTTGCCGGCGGCCAGATCGACACCTACATCGCGGGCGGCACGACGCTCTCTGGCAACCCGGTCCTGCGCCTCCAAGGGGAGGTGGGTTTCGGTGGCAGCAATCCGCTCACATTTGCCAACGGCACCGTCGTCCTTGAAGGCGGAACGCGGGCACTGTGGACCGCCGCGCGCACGCTCACTTTGAGCGGAACGCTCACCGAGAGCGGCACGGTGGGCACGCTGGCCAAGGGCGGTGCGGGGGCGTTGGTCCTCAATGGGTCCAACACGTTCACAGGCGGAGTGTGGTTGTTGGGAGGCACCCTGCTGGCCGCGCATGAATACGCCCTCGGACCTTCCGGATCGATCGTGTTCGGCGGGGGAACGCTCGAGATTGGGGAAGGGATTTCCGCCGACTGGAGCAGCCGGTTTTCGCCCGTGCAAACAGGGACGCAGGCGATTCTCAGCACTGGCTTCAATGTCCTCCGGTTTTCATCTCCCCTGGCGGGGGACGGGGAATGGGTTAAACGCGGCCCCGGGGTGTTGCTCCTCTCGGGTTCGAATGTGCACACGGGCAGTCTCCGGGCGGTGGAGGGGATTGTGCAGGCGACCACCCCCGGCGCGCTCGGGGGCACGGCGGGCATCACCGTGGTGGATCCGGGCGCGACCTTGCGTCTGGAAGGCGATTTGGCGCTGGGATCGGAGGGCATTGCGCTGGCCGGCACGGGTGCGGCCGGCGAATTTGGCGCGCTGGTGAACCTCTCGGGCAGCAATCGCATGGAGGCTCCGCTGACGTTGAACGGATCCGCCTCGGTGGCGGTCCTTGCCGGGAGCCTGACTCTGGCGGGCAGCGTGATAGGTACCGGCACACTTTTGCTGGGAGGCGTTTCCGGCGGAATTCTCACCGGCAGCGTCTCGGGTGTGAATGCGTTGCTGAAAGCCGGTCCCGGCACGTGGACGCTGGGCATGGGCACGGTGAATACCTCGGTGACCTCGACCTCTGTGGGAGGTGGGGCGCTGGTCTTGGATTATTCCGCGCTTCCGGTCCGGCAAAATCTGCTGCTCCCCACCGGGGCGCTGAATCTGGGTGGTGGTTCGCTGGTGGTGCGCGGGTTATCCCCCGGCACCCAGACATTCGGGGCGGGCAACCTGTGGGCGGGCAACAACCGGTTGTGGGTGGAGAGTGGCACTCTGCTCACGGGCGTTCTCTCTGCGAATCCGGGCAGCAGCCTGCTCATTGGGACGCTTGTGTCCTCGGCTTCCGCGCGCCTGGCCAACACGGGAACCAACGGTATTCTCATCCCTGGCCGCGCGGTGTTCTTCAATGGCACCAGCTACGACTGGGCGACCAACACCGGTGCAAGTACGATGACCGGGGGTACGGTCACCTACACGACGCTGCCCACCTCGGGGGCTTCGGGAACTGTCAATTATCAACTTACATCCACCACCAACTTCACCGCGCAGCAGAGTGTCTACACACTCAAAATCGCCCCCGCCTCCAGCGGGCAGACTCTGACGGTGACCTCCCCGGGTTCGTTGACGCTTTCAAGCGGCGGGATTTTGTTCACCGGCACGCAGGACTTTACCCTCGCCGGGGACGGCACCTACCGCATCTCGGGCACGGAAGCCATCCTGCATGCCTATTCCTCCGGCAGCCTGTTTGTGAGCGCGGTCCTGTCTCAGGGCTCCAACACAGCGGCACTGACCAAGAGCGGATTCGGTACCGTGGTGCTGGGGGCGGCCAATACCTTCACAGGTCAAACTTACGTGAACGAAGGGGTTTTAAGCATCGGTGCGAACTCGCATCTGGGAGATCCGGTGACGGCTGCCGCGCTCAACCTGCAGGGCGGTACGTTGCGGGCGACCTCCACTCTGGCTCTTGATGACGGCGGGTCAAACTTCCGTCCGATCAGTGTGGGCACCGCGTGGGGCACCATCGACGTCCTCGCGGGTCAAACGTTCACCGTCGGCGGCGTGGTCAGCGGAACCGGCGTCCTCGCGAAATCCGGGCCGGGTGCCTTGGAGTTGACCGGCGCCAACACGCTTTCCGGAGGGGTGTGGCTGCGCGAGGGGGTGGTTTCGGTGTCCGGTGACCAAAACCTCGGTCTCCCGTCGACACCTGTTCTTTTCGGGGGCGGCACGCTGGCGGTGTCCGCGGGTACCACCTTCGCGCGGCAGGCGGTTCTGAGTGGGTCCGCCTATTTTGATGGTGCGGCGAATGTGGTCTGGTCGGGAATGTTGGCGGGGAGCGGCACCCTGACCAAGCTGGGATCGGGTTCGCTCACGCTGCTGCGTACCAATCCGTTTGTGGGGGATACGCGCATCCAGAGCGGGGTGCTGGTTTTGGCCAGCGGGGGTGCCTTGCTCAACAGCACCCTGGATACGGACGGGACTGGAGCGCTGCAAATCGGCCCTGGAATTTCCCAGTTGCTGCTCGGCGGCTTGAAGGGTTCTGCGCCCTTGAGCCTGACCAACACGGCGGGTGGTTCCCTGACGCTGTCTGTGGGCGGAAATGGATTGTCCGCGGAGTACGCCGGGGTGCTTTCGGGTTCGTCCATGGTGACAAAAACAGGTTCCGGCACATGGACGCTTTCCGGCAACAACCTGTTGACCGGGGGTTTGACGGTCGGCGGTGGGATGCTGGTGGCGGCCCACACGGGCGCGCTGGGGTCCACGGGTTCCCTTGTGTTCGCCGGGGGCACGCTCGGGTATTCCGGAATTACCACCGACTTCAGCAGCCGTGTGGCAGCGCTCTCTGGCGGAGTGACCGCCTCGGTGGACACCGGGGGTGGTGATGTCACGTGGTCTACCGCACTGCAGGGCAGCGGCGCCTTTGCCAAACGCGGACTCGGGACGCTCACGCTCGCGGCGGTGGCCTCCCACACCGGCGGCACTTCCGTGGTGCAGGGAACGCTTGCCGCCTCGGCCGCCGCCCTCAACTCGGGCTCACTCTCGCTGGCCTTGGGGGGACGCGTGCAGATGGTGGCCTCCACGGCTGGCGTGGTGTCCTCCTTTGCCCCGCTCATTCAGGGCGAGGGCGAACTGGTCAAGACCGGAGCCGGCACGCTGGAATTGCTCTCGCTCAACACGTACTCGGGCTCCACCACCGTCTCCGAGGGCCTGCTCACCGTCAGTGGCAGCCTGCTCAGCGGCACGCTTTCAATCGCCCCGGGCGCCGCCCTCTCGGGCTCGGGTGTCATTGCGGGAACCGCTTGGATTGCCTCGGGCGGCAGCCTCTACACGGGAAATGCAGCGCCCACGGTGGCAACACTCACGCTCGGCGGGCTGGTCTTGAACGACAACAGCTCCCTCAACATGCGGCTCGGCTCCCCCGTCGAGAGCGACCAGTTTGTCCTGCAATCTCCCGGAGGTCTCGTCCTGAGCGGCACCAGCACCATCCGCCTTTCGCTGGCCACGGGCAACGGCTACACGAGCGTTTCCCCGGGCCTGTATCCGTTGATTGTTTCCGGAGGCGGCACCCCCATCACCGCCACCCTCTCCGGATTGACGCTCGCCCAATCCGAAATCAACGGCATGGGCTTGATGCTCGAAGCTTGGGACGCCAATTCCACCTCCATCAATGTACGCGTGTTTACCTCCGAGGCGGGCCGCAAATACTGGTCCGGGCTTTCCAGCAGTCTTGCCAGCGAAACCGGCAACTGGTGGTCCTTCTCCAGTCTCGCCATACCCGGATTCCAATCCGGAGATGAAATGCTCCTCACCGATCGCTATGGCGGCGTCGTTTTTGGGGGCACCATGTACGGGGGCACCCTGATCACCAACGGAAGCGTCCAACTCGACGCCGGTTCCCTCGCGCCAGCCGCCATTGTCGTCGATGCCAACACCGTGGATTATTCGATCTCCGGGACCGGCTCCTTGACGGGCTTTACGGGGATCGAAAAAACCGGCACCGCGCAGCTGCGTCTCTCCACCGCCAATTCCTTCAGGGGTCTGGTCCGCGTTCAGGCGGGCACGGTGGTTGTGGATAATGCCCTGGCGCTTGGGGCCACCAGCGCGGGCACGGAGGTCAGAGCGGGGGCTACTTTGCGTCTAGAAAACGCCCTCTCGATTGTGGACGAGTCGTTGCTCCTCGGCGGGACGGGGGCAGCGGGCCAGTCCGGTGCCCTCGTCGCGGCGGCTCCCGGGGCCACCGCATGGTCGGGTTCGATTACCCTCGCGGGAGGCTCTGCGCTCATCGCGGTGGAGGGCCAGTCGCTGACCCTGGGCGGGCTGGTCGCCGGCGGCACCTCTCTTCTGAAGACCGGTGCCGGCACGCTGGTTCTTGGTGGCACCGCCAACACGTACACCGGCATGACGCGCGTCGATGCGGGTGCCCTTGTCGCAACCAGCGAGCGCTCCCTTGGTGGCGCAACCGCACCGATACTCGTAGCGTCCGGCGCATCGGTGGTGCTCGTGGGTTCTTCCACCTTTACCACCGCCGCCCTCACGCTGGCCGGAGCGGGAACTGCTTCCGCAGGAGCCCTTCGTTTCCTGAGCGGTTCCAACCGCATCTCGGTGCCCGTGACCCTCAGCGCAGATGCCACCATCGGGGTCGAAGAGGGGGGCTCTCTCTCCCTCTCCGGCACGGTCAGCGGTGCTTCCAGCGCGTTCACCAAGTCGGGCAGTGGCATCCTGCTCCTCACCGGCTCCAATACCTATGGCGGCTCCACTTACGTGACGGGCGGGACGCTCCGCCTCTTCCAGAGCGCTGCCTTGGGCACGGGCTCCGGTTCCGGCGCCAAACTGGTGATGGGCTCCGACACCTCCCTCGGCCTCCAACTCGGTGGCACCGGCGAATTCAGCGGCTCCGACGCCTCCAGCCTGCTCACCAACCGACTCGTGGGGTCCAATTATTCGCTGTTGCTCGACACGGCCAACGCCACGGGCGGTTCGGTAGCCTACACCGGCAACATCTCCGCCAAATCACTCACCAAGTCGGGCTCCGGCTTGCTCGTACTCAGCGGCACCCAAACGTACGGCCCCACCCGGATCGAGGGAGGCACGCTCCAGTTCGGAAACGGCGGCACCGGGGGCAACCTCGGCTCGGGTTCGCTGGAAGTCCTCTCCGGGGCGACGCTCTCTTTCTCCATCGCCGGCCTGACCTCCATCGGAACGCTGATTTCCGGCTCCGGCGCCCTTGAATTGCGCACGGGAACCATCTCACTCCAAACCTCCAATACCTACGCCGGCGGCACCCGCCTGCGCGGTGGAACCCTCGAGTTCGTCGATGGCGCGCTCGGCTCTGGAACGTTGCTTGTCTCGGGCAGCAGCACCCTGCGCTTTGCTCCGGGCAATTCCACGGACATCTCCGCGCGGCTCGCGGTACAATCCGGAACGCGCGTCACGCTGGATGTGGGCACCAACAACCTGGTCTTCTCCAGTCCGCTCGCTTTCGCCGGGTCGTCCGCACTGGGCAAGGCCGGCTTGGGCAAACTCTCGCTGCTTGGCGCGGGCACGTACACCGGCGGCGTGCGCTTGCAGGAGGGCATTCTGGAGGTGGCCAATGCGTCCGCACTCGGAAGTGCCGGAAGCATTGCCTTCCTTGGCGGATCGCTCTTCTACACCGCCGGGGTGAACACCGACTTTTCCAACCGGTTTAGCGCAATTCCTTCGGGAGTTCTGGCCACGGTGGATGTGGGCACGGGCGCGGTGGTGCTCGCCTCCAACATCACCGGCAGCGGCGCATTCTGGAAGGGCGGTTCAGGCCGGTTGACCCTTGCCGGAAACAACCAGTTCCCCGGGGGTGTCACGCTGGAGCAGGGATCTCTGGTTCTCTCCAACGACGGGTTCAGTGGCTCGGCCGTGGGAGCGCTCGGTTCGGGTACCTTCACCATTCTCTCGGGCACGTTTGATTCGTCGGTGGTCGGTGCCGTTTTGAATGATCCTGTCTCCCAAATTTGGGCCGGCGACTTCCGCTACACGGGCTCTCAAAGTCTTCAAATGGGAAGCGGGGCCATCACCCTTTCCGGCGGCACCCGCACCCTCGACATCGGGGGCCAGACCCTCAGCCTGGGTGGAACCATCGGGGATGGCGGCGCCAATTACGGCATCGTGAAAACGGGCGCGGGCAACCTGATCCTCTCGGGTTCGGGCACCTACGGCGGTTCCTTGCGCATCACCGCGGGGGTTGTGGAAGTGCAGCACAGCGGCGCCCTTGGGTCCTCGGCCAATGGAACCACGGTTTCGCTCGGTGCCTCTCTGCGCCTCGTGGGGGGCACCTCCGGGTTGAGCTTTGCCGGTGAGTCGCTCACGTTTGGTGGCGCGGGCGCTGGCGGTCAACCGGGAGCCCTCGTCAATGTGTCGGGCGTTAACCAGTTCGACGCACCCGTGACCATGACGGGCACCACCACCATCTCCATCCTCTCGGGATCCCTCGCCTTCAGCAACGCCGCGAGCATTCAGGGCGGCACGCTCACCGTGGACAATGTCGGTGACCTTACCATCCGTGGAGCGCTGGCACTCGGAACCGGTGGCCTCTACAAAAACAGCGGGGGTACTCTCTGGCTGCAAAGCGCCAACACCTATTCCGGCCTCACTCACGTGCGCGGCGGGACGCTCATCATTGAAAACGACCAGGCCTTGGGAGGCACGCTCACAGGGACTATTATTGAGAACACCGGTTCCTTCCTCGATCTGCGCAACGTCACGTACTCCAGTCCAGAGAGTTTGATTCTGCGCAATGGCGCTCTGATGGTCTCTTCCGGCAGTTCCGCTCTCGCAGGGACCGTCACCCTTGCCGCGGGTGCTGTCCGGGCTCTGGTACACGGCTCCGAACTGTCCCTTACCGGCGTCATCTCGGGAACCTCCGGGGTGACCTTCGAAAAACTCGGCTCCGGCCGCCTGATCATCAGCGGCAGCAATACGTATGGAGGCAGTACCACCGTCACGGCGGGGACCCTCGCAATACGGAACTCGTTTGCGTTGGGAGCGTCCACCACCGACCGCACCCGCGTGCTCGCCGGGGCCACGCTCGAATTGGATGCCGCCGCCGCCGCCGGCCTGACGCTCCCCGCTGAGGCCTTCGACCTCAGCAGCGCCGGTGTCACCGAGGCCGTGATTCGCAACATTGCCGGCAACAACGCGCTCGGGGGCAGGTTAACGCTTTTCGGACCCGTCTCGATGCAAATCGACTCCGGGACACTCCTTCTCTACCGCACCGACACCATCTCCGCCTCGCCTGCAGGCACGGCCATCCCCTGGACCGTGGGCGGGTCTGGAAACCTCATGGTCGTCGGTTCCCTGACGCTCAACGCCGGACAGATCGTCAAAAATGGGTCCGGGATCCTTTCCCTCGCAGGGAATAACACCTACACGGGCGGCACCACCATCAACGCCGGCACCGTACAGGTCGGGACAGGCGGCGCCTCGGGCAGTATGGGCGGCAGTTCGATGGGTGCGGTTAGCATCGCCTCGGGCGCGTTGTTGCAATTTAACCGCAGCAACGCCCTCACCATCGCGGGGGCCCTCAACGGCGCCGGGGTTATCGAGCAGATTGGCTTGGGCAACACCACGCTCACCGGAAACAACCTGTTGACGGGCAGTATGTTTGTAACCAACGGAACCCTGTCCGTCGCGGGCTCCGGATTGTTAACCAGCGGCACAGTGACGGTGAGTGGACCGCAGTCCGACCTGATGTTGGGGAGTACGACCCAAACCGTGGGGCTGTTCCGGTTGGTGGACGGAGTGGTGGACAACGGGACGCTGGGAGCGAGCAGCTTTGAATTGGAAAACGGATTGGTGAGTGCGCGGTTGAGCGGGGCGGCGCCGGTGACCAAGACGACGGGGGGCATGGTCACGCTCAGCGGAGCGAACGCGCTGACTGGTTCGATGGAGATTACTGCCGGGTCGCTTGCGGTGAGCGGCGTTGGGCTGCTCACGAGTGGGACGGTGGTGGTGAGCGGAGGGACGACCTACTTGACGCTGGGCAATACGACACAGAACGTGGGGGTGTTCCGGTTGGTGGACGGGGTGGTGGAGAAGGGGACGTTGGGAGCGAGCAGCTTTGGATTGGAGAACGGATTGGTGAGCGCGGTGTTGACCGGAGCTGGAGCGGTGAGCAAGAGCACGGGCGGCGTTGTCACGTTGAGCGGAATGAACACGCTGACCGGGTCTATCGGAGTGAGTGAGGGGACGCTGGCCGTGGTGGCTGGCGGGTCGCTCACGAGCGGGACGGTGGTAGTGAGCGGAGGGAGCAGCTACCTGACTTTGGCGACGACCTCGCAGAGCATCGGGAAGCTGCACTTGGTGGACGGGACGGTGTCCGGAGGGACGCTGCGGGCGGGAAGTTATCAGGTGGAAAACGGGTGGATTGAGACGCAGTTGAGCGGTGCAGGTTTGTTGACGAAGACCACGGGCGGCATGGTGACTCTCAGCGGAGTGAACACGCTGACGGGGTCGATGGATATCACGGCGGGGACGCTTGCGGTGAGCGGGAATGGGCTGCTCACGGGCGGAACGGTGACCGTGAATGGAGCGGCGGCGACGCTGTCGCTCGGGAATACGAGCCAGAGTGTCGGGGCGTTCCGGTTGGCGGACGGGGTTTTGGAGAACGGAACGCTGAGCGCGACGAATTTCGGGTTGGAGAACGGGCTGGTGAGTGCCGTCCTGAACGGGGCAGCGTTGTTGACGAAGTCCACGGGCGGCATGGTGACGCTCAGCGGAGCGAACACGCTGACGGGTTCACTCGAGATCATGGCGGGCACGCTTGCGGTGAGCGGGGCGGGAGTGCTTACGAGCGGGAGCGTGACGGTCAGCGGAGGGGGATCATTGACACTGGGCTTTACTGCGCAGGACGTGGGCGCCTTCCGGCTGGCTGACGGCGTGCTCGAGGCGGGCACGCTGACGGCCACCCGCTTTGATCTCGAGAACGGGCTGGTGAGCGCGGTGCTTAACGGGACCGCGGTCATGACCAAGAGCACCAGTGGCACGGTCACCCTCAGCGGCGCCAACACCCTCACCGGATCGCTGACAGTCTCTGCGGGGTCTCTCGCGCTCGGCGGGGCGGGATTGCTCACCAGCGGCAGCGTGACAGTGAGCGGCTCCAGCGCCGTGCTGAGCCTGGGTGATTCCACTCAAACGGTCAGTGCTCTGCGTCTGGGCGACGGTGTGGTGCAAGCCGGTACGCTCACAGCCGCAGCCTTTGCCCTCGAGAAAGGGCTGGTCAGCGCCACGCTCAACGGCGGTGCTTTGCTCACCAAAACCACCGCCGGCAACGTCACCCTGAGCGGCGCCAACACCCTCTCCGGCTCGATGGACATCTCCGCCGGCACGCTCACGGTGAGCGGTGCCGGTCTGCTCACCAGCGGCACCGTCACCCTCGGCGGCGCGACCACGATTCTGGCCCTGGGCAACACCAGCCAGAACGTGGGCACATTCCGCATGGCAAATGGGGCCGTCCAGGCCGGGACGCTCACCGCCTCGCGCTTCGACACCGAAGCGGGCCTCGTCGACGCCGTCCTTAACGGCAGCGCCCTGTTCACCAAGAGCACCAGCGGCGCGCTCACTCTCACCGCCGCCAACACCCTCACCGGGCCCATGGAAATCACCGACGGCGCCCTGACCGTGAGCGGCTCGGGCCTGCTCTCCAGCGGCAGTCTGACCGTGAGCGGCTCCGCCACGTATGTGAGCCTGGGCAGCACCACGCAGAGCGTCGGCGCCTTCCGCCTCGTGGATGGTTCGGTGCAAACCGGTTCGCTCATCGCCACGCAGTTTGACCTCGAAAAAGGATCCGTCAGCGCCGTGCTCAGTGGCACGGCTCCCGTCACCAAAACCACCGCCGCCTCCGTTTCCCTCACCGGTGCCAACCTGCTGAGCGGATCCATCGACATCGCCGCCGGCTCCCTCGCCCTGAGCGGATCCGGGCGTTTGACCAGCGGCACGGTCACCGTCAATGGTGCCGGCGCCGTGCTGGACCTGGGCAGCACCTCCCAAAACATCGGCACTTTCCGCCTCGCCGACGGTGTGGTGAGTGCCGGCACTTTGACGGCCGCGGGTTTTGATGTGGAGAACGGACTCGTCAGCTCCCGGTTGAACGGAGGTGCGCTGTTCACCAAGACCACCAGCGGTACGGTGACCCTCACCGGCGCGAACACCCTGAGCGGCTCCATGCAGATCACCGCCGGCTCCCTCGCACTTAGCGGCTCGGGCCTTCTCACCGGGGGGACCGTCGAGGTGAACGGCGCCGCCGCCGTGCTGTCCCTCGGCAGCACCGCTCAGAGCGTGGGTGCCTTCCGTCTGGCAGACGGACGTGTGGAGGCGGGAACCCTGGCCGCCGCCGCGTTTACCCTCGAGAACGGATCCGTCAGCGCCAGGCTCACTGGAAGCAACGCGGTCTCCAAAACCACCGGCGGCCTCGTCACTCTCAGCGGCGCGAACACGCTCACCGGCTCGCTCTACGTCACCGCAGGTTCGCTGGCCCTCAGCGGTGCGGGCTCGCTCACCAGCGGCACCGTCACGGTGAGCGGTGCGTCCACGTATCTGACGCTGGGCAATACCTCCCAAATCACCGGGGCTTTCCGCCTGGCCGACGGCGTGCTCGAAGCCGGCACGCTCACCGCATCCCGCTTTGAAGTGGAGAACGGCCTGATCAGCGCCGTGCTTAGCGGCAGTGCCGCCTTCACCAAGGGCACCGCCGGCCTCGTGACCCTGACCGGCGTCAACACCTTGAGCGGCTCGATGGATGTCACCGCGGGCTCCCTCGCCCTCAGCGGCGGGGGGCGGCTCACCAGTGGCACCGTCACGGTCTCCGGTGCAAGCACCGTGCTCACCCTCGGGCAGACGGCACAAAGCGCGGGGCTGCTGCGTCTGGTGGACGGTGTCCTCGAAGCCGGCACCCTGACCGCCACGGCGTTTGCCCTCGAAAACGGGCTGGTCAGCGCGGTGCTCCATGGAGCCGGCACGCTGACAAAAACCACAACCGGTCTCGTTACGTTGAGCGCGTCAAACACCCTCACCGGAACCATGGATGTCAGTGCCGGTTCGCTTGCCATTGCCGGTGCGGGCACGCTCACCAGCGGTTCACTGCTGGTGCGTGGCGCAAGCACCGTCCTGACGCTGGGAGACACCGAGCAGACTGTGGGGACATTCCGGCTCGCAGAGGGCACCCTTACTGCGGGAACCCTGACGGCGGCCAGTTTTGCCCTCGAGGCCGGGCTTGTCAGCGCGGTACTTAACGGGAGCGCGCTGGTGACCAAGAGCACGGCGGGCCTTGCGACCTTGAGCGGCGCCAACATCCTGACGGGTGCGATGGACATCACGGCCGGTTCGCTCGCCGTGGTTGGTGCGGGCACGCTCACCACCGGAGCCGTGACGGTGAACGGCACCGGCGCCGTCCTCACGCTGGGTACCACCGAGCAAACCGTGGGTGCCTTCCGACTGGCGGATGGAACCCTAGCCGACGGCGTGCTCACGGCCTCCAGCTTTGGGTTGGAAAACGGGTCGGTGAGCGCGGTGTTAAACGGAGCCTCCACCGTGACCAAGAGCACGGCGGGGTTGGTGACGTTGAGCGGTGCGAACACGCTCACAGGCGCGCTGGACATTACCGGTGGCACGCTCGCCGTGAGCGGGGCGGGAACCCTCACGAGCGGGAGCGTGTCGGTGAGCGGCGGTGGATCCTTGACGCTCGGAGCCACGAGCCAGACCGTGGGCGCCTTCCGCTTGGTGGACGGGACCGTGGCCGCCGGCGTGCTGGGGGCAAGCAGCTTCGGTTTGGAGAAGGGATCGGTGAGCGCGGTGTTGCATGGTGCCGCGACCGTAACCAAGAGCACGGCGGGGTTGGTGACGTTGAGCGGTGCGAACACGCTCACGGGCGCGTTGGACATCACGGGGGGCACGCTGGCGGTCAGCGGGGCGGG
>JBILWF010000309.1:0-4441 GCA_044370075.1 Chthoniobacteraceae bacterium
GAAAACCATTGCAAGAGGGGCTGTTTTTTTGCGTTTTAGGGACGTTGAATCCGTGAGGATGAGTCCGGAGCCGGGGTTGCGGGGCATTTGATTAAATTTGCCCCGGGCGTGCGCGGTGGATTCGGGGTCAGATTGCGGGTCTTTTTTTCGAATCCCCCCATGCTCGCCCCCGTGCTCCACCCCGCCGCGTTGCGCGTACCGGTTTCGCTTCCAGACAAAGACGGTGCGGGTTTTTTTCTGGGGATAGCGCGCGGAATCGCTGCCCTGCGATTCTGTGACAGAAGGTTGGTTCCTTCGCCGTGGCCCCGTTATTTTTCCCTCCTTTGAACACGCATTCTCACTCCGAAAATCTCGAGAACACCATCCGCCAATTTGCGCGGATCCCCGGCGGCCTTCTGCCTGCTTTGCATGCTATCCAACACCGGTTGGGGTATGTGGACCGAAATCTCATCCCCGTTCTGGCCGAGGCTTTCAACCAGAGCGTGACGGAGATTCACGGTGTCATCACGTACTACAAGGATTTTAGGACGGATAAACCCGCGGGGCCGGTGGTCCAGGTGTGCCGGGCGGAAGCCTGTCAGGCGCGCGGCGCGCGGGCGGTTTGGGACGAGGCGCAGCGGACCGCGCAGGGCAAGGCTGTCCATGTGGAGGAGGTTTTTTGCCTGGGACACTGTGCGTTGGGACCAGCTTATGCAGTGGAGGGCTGTCTCTCGGGGGCGGCAACCCCCGCGTCGATCCGGCAGGCTATCGAGGGAGTCTGTACCCGCGGTGTGCCGCCGCGGCAGTGCGCAGAGAGCGGGGGAAGTGGAGTTACGGTGTTTGTTCCGCGCGATGCAGCTTCGCGGGCTGCCGGAGCCGACGCGGTTGCGGCTGCGCTTGCGGAGCAGCCGGGGGTTCGCGTGGTGCGCAACGGTTCGCGCGGGATGCTCTGGTTGGAGCCGCTCGTTGAAGTGGCCACCGCCCAGGGCCGAATCGCCTACGGTCCGGTTTGCGCGGCGGATGTGCCTGCGCTCATGGCTGCCGGTCTGTTGACGGGGGGCGCACACCCCCTCCGGCATGGGCCCGTCGAGGAGCTTCCGTGGATGAAACGCCAGCAGCGTGTGACCTTCCAGCGCGTGGGGATCGTGGATCCGCGGTGTGCGGTGGATTATGAGGCCCACGGGGGGATGATCGGTTTGAAGCGTGCCTTGTCCCTGCCGCGCCCGGAGGTGGTGCGCGAGGTGACGGACAGCGGGTTGCGCGGGCGCGGGGGGGCGGCTTTCCCAACCGGTGTAAAATGGCGCACGGTGCTCGAAGCCGCCGGAGCGGTGAAGTATATCGTGTGCAACGCGGACGAGGGCGACAGTGGCACTTTCGCCGACCGGATGCTGATGGAGGGCGATCCGTTCATGCTGCTTGAAGGCATGACGATCGCCGCGTGGGCGGTGGGTGCGACCGAGGGTTACATTTACGTGCGGAGCGAATACCCCGATGCCATTGAGGCGTTGGAAGCCGCCATCCGGGAGAGCGAGCAGCGGGGCTGGCTTGGAGACGACATTTTGGGGTCGGGATTTGGCTTCCGGATTCATGTGCGCTTAGGAGCGGGCTCGTATGTATGCGGGGAGGAGACGGCGCTTTTGGAGAGTTTGGAGGGCAAACGGGGGGTGGTCCGTGCAAAGCCGCCCCTGCCCGCGCATGTGGGTTTGTTCGGCAAGCCGACGGTCATTAACAACGTGCTGAGCCTGGCGACGGTGCCGGCCATTTTGGCCCGGGGTGCGGCTGCGTATGCCGCGTTGGGCACGGGACGCAGCCGTGGAACGCAGGTGCTGCAGTTGGCGGGAAATATCGCCCGGGGAGGCATTCTGGAGGTGCCGTTTGGGACAACGTTGCGGGAGGTGGTGCACGATCTCGGCGGCGGTACGGCAAACGGCAGGCCGGTGCGGACGGCGCAGGTGGGCGGGCCTCTGGGGGCCTACATTCCCGCGGACCAGTTTGAGCTGCCCATCGACTATGAGGCGTTCGCGGCGGTGGATGCGATTGTGGGGCACGGCGGAATCGTGGTCTTTGACGACACCGTGGACATGGCGCAGCAGGCCCGGTTTGCCATGGAATTTTGCAAGGCGGAAAGCTGCGGCAAATGCACCCCCTGCCGGATTGGCAGCACGCGCGGCGTGGAGGTCATCGACAAGATTATTGGCGGCGTGGACCGGACAAAGAACCTGCAGCTTTTGGAGGACTTGTGCGAGGTGATGGCAGATGCCTCGCTGTGCGCCATGGGTGGGCTGACACCGCTTCCAGTTCGGAGCGCGCTGCGTCATTTCGGAGAGGATTTTCAGCGCAATTAAAGGAGGCTTCTTATGATTCACATTGAACACGATCTGGGAACTCCGGCACCCCGGCGCAAAAGCCGCGGCGAGGCGGAGAAGATGGTCACTGTGCGCATTGACGGCGTTCCGGTTGCGGTGCCACCGGGCACGTCGGTCATGCGGGCTGCGGCGATCGCGGGAGTGGACATTCCGAAATTGTGCGCCACGGACCGTCTGGATGCGTTTGGTTCCTGCCGTTTGTGCGTGGTGGAAATTGACGGCCGCCGCGGGACGCCGGCGTCGTGCACCACGCCCGTTGCGGAGGGCATGAGCGTGAGCACGCAGACACCCAAGTTGGAGCGGCTGCGGCGCGGCGTGATGGAGCTCTACATCAGCGACCATCCGCTGGACTGCTTGACCTGTCCGGCCAACGGCGACTGCGAGTTGCAGGACATGGCGGGTGAAGTTGGGTTGCGGGATGTGCGCTACGGGTACGCAGGGGAAAACCACCTCCACCTCGAAAAGGATACCTCCAATCCGTATTTCACCTTTGACTCCTCCAAGTGCATTGTGTGCTCGCGCTGCGTGCGGGCCTGCGAGGAAGTGCAGGGAACCTTTGCCCTGACCATCGAAGGGCGCGGCTTCGGCTCGCGTGTGGCGGCGGGGGCCAACGGCAGCTTTTTGGATTCGCCCTGCGTGTCGTGCGGTGCCTGCGTGCAGGTCTGTCCCACGGCGACGTTGAGTGAGAACTCGATTATAGAGCATGGGCAACCGCGCAAGACGGTGTTGACCACCTGCGCGTACTGCGGCGTGGGGTGTTCCTTCAAAGCGGAGATGCAGGGCGAACAGGTTGTCCGCATGGAACCGTACAAGGATGGCGGGGCGAACGAAGGGCACTCGTGCGTGAAAGGCCGTTTTGCGTGGGGATACGCAACGCATCCGGACCGGGTCACCACGCCGATGATCCGCGATTCCATCGAGGAGGCGTGGAAGAAGGTCTCCTGGGAGGAGGCCATTGCATTCGCCGCCGCCCGTTTGAAGGACATTCAAGCCCGCCACGGCAGGACATCTATCGGCGGCATCACCTCGTCGCGCTGCACCAACGAGGAGGTGTATGCGGTGCAAAAGATGGTGCGCACGGCGTTTGGGAACAACAACGTGGACACCTGTGCGCGGGTATGCCACTCGCCCACGGGATTCGGGCTCAAGAATGCATTCGGCACGTCGGCCGGAACGCAGGACTTCAAGTCGGTGGAATACGCCGATGTGATCCTGGTGATTGGCGCCAACCCGACGGATGCCCATCCGGTGTTTGCCTCCCGCATGAAGAAGCGCCTCCGGGAGGGGGCCCGGCTCATTGTGGCGGATCCGCGCCGGATCGACCTGGTGCGTTCGCCGCACATCGAAGCGACGCATTTTCTCCAACTGCGCCCCGGGACGAATGTGGCACTGGTTAACGCGCTTGCGCATGTGATTGTAGAGGAGGGTCTGGTGGACACAGCCTTCGTCGAAGGGCGGTGTGAAAAGGAGGCGTTTGAGGCGTGGCGTGTTTTTGTTTTGAGGTCCGAGAATAGCCCGGAAGCGAGCGAGGCTCACACGGGCGTTCCCGCGGCGAAGGTTCGGGCTGCGGCGCGCCTGTTTGCGACGGGCGGCAACGCGGCGATTTATTACGGGTTGGGTGTCACCGAGCACAGCCAGGGATCCACGATGGTGATGGGTATGGCCAATCTGGCGATGGCCACTGGAAACATCGGGCGCGACGGCGTGGGTGTGAATCCGCTGCGGGGTCAGAACAACGTGCAGGGCTCCTGCGACATGGGTTCTTTTCCGCACGAGTTCTCCGGGTATCGTCACGTGAGCGACAGTGCGACGCGGGAGATGTTCGAGTCTTTCTGGGGGGTCGCGATTGACCCCGAACCGGGGCTCCGGATTCCAAACATGTTTGACGGGGCGATCGAGGGGCGTTTCAAGGGGCTGTTTGTGCAGGGGGAGGACATCGCGCAATCGGATCCCAACACGGCGCACGTGGAGAACGCGTTGCGTTCGCTTGAGTTGCTGATCGTGCAGGATCTTTTCATCAACGAAACGGCCAAACTTGCGCACGTGTTTTTCCCGGGAACCTCCTTCCTGGAGAAGGACGGCACCTTTACCAACGC
>JBILWF010000310.1:0-4439 GCA_044370075.1 Chthoniobacteraceae bacterium
TGCACTCGTTGCCGGACTGGCTTCGAAAAACTTTTATTACCTGCACGAGGGCTCTGCCGACGAGGACCGCCCCCGCCTCAACGGGTGGGAACTCGTGAGCCGCCTTTCCTATTTTCTCTGGGGATCGATGCCGGACGGGGCCCTGTTTGAACTTGCCCGTTCCGGTCGGATTCTCGAACCAGCAGTCCTGCGTGAACAGGTGTTCCGGATGCTGGACGATCCCAAAGCCGCCGCGTTCGAGGAGCAGTTTTGCCGCCAGTGGCTTCAACTGCACCGGGTGGGAGCGTTTCCTCCCGACCCCGAACTGTACCCCGACTACGACCGCTGGTTGCAGAAGAGCATGGTGGAGGAGTCGCGGCTTTTCTTTGCCGAGGTGCTTAAAAAAAACCTGCCGGTTCGGGAGTTTCTCGCCTCGGACTGGACGATTCTTAATCCGCGGCTGGCACTTCATTACGGGCTCCCGTCTCCGGGCGGGCGGGGTTTTGAGCGCGTGTCGCTCCACGCGGGCACCCACCGTGGCGGCATTCTCACGCAGGCTGCCGTGCTCGCGCTCACTTCCGATGGAATCCGCCACCGGCCCGTCCACCGGGGGGTGTTTGTTTCGGAAGCCATTTTTGGAAAAACCCCGCCGCCCCCACCCCCCAATGTGGAACCGTTGGAGCCCACACCGGCCGACTCCCCCAAGGCAACCATCCGAATGCAGTTGGCCGCCCACGCTCAAAACGCCGTGTGTGCCTCGTGTCACGAGCGCATCGATCCCCTGGGCTTTGCGTTCGACAATTTTGATGCGCTGGGACGCTGGCGTGAGCGCGAGGTGGTCAGCTCCGGAACCGGAGAGCATCCGCGCGTTGATGCCTCGGGGCGTCTTCCCAACGGCGCGCCGTTTGACGGGCCGGATGCCTTCAAGCGCGCCCTCTGCGCCGAGGAATTCCGTTTTGCAGAAGCCCTCACCGGCCAACTGGCCACTTTCGCGCTGCGCAGGGTTTCAACCCTCGACGACCAGCCCTCCCTCGCTGCCATCGCGGCGCGCACCCGAGCCGGTGGTTTCCGCCTTCGCGATCTCGTGGTGGAACTTGCGACCTCGGAGCTTTTTCTTGGGCGCTGAGGCGTGCGCCCGCCTCCCCGGCGCCGGGACCGGGGTGCGCTGTGCCCCCTAGTGTGAAATAGGCGCGCTTCCACCGGGCACGCCCAGCGATGCGAAGTCCCGTGCGCACGCCTCGAAGTGGGCGTGCAAGCCTCCGAAATCGCTGCCGTAGGCGATGAAGCGCGCCCCCAATTCCACCAAGACCGCGGCATCCGCCGCCGATCCCGCGGGCCGGCCCCATGACTTGCCGTGGCGCCGGCAGGCAGCCGCGATTTTTTGCTGCACCTCGAACATCACGGGGTCCTTGACCGCCGTCGTGCAACCGAGGCGCAGCGCCATGTCGCCCGGGCCAAGGAACAGGACATCGACCCCGGGGACGGAGGCGATGGCATCCACCTCCTCCAGGGCCGCGGGGGTCTCAATCTGTACCACCAGGTACGTTTCCTCGTTGGCGCGTTGGGTGTAATCCGCGGGCTTTCCCACCCAGTAATCGGCATCACGTCCCCCGCCGCAAAAGCCGCGGTCGCCCATCGGCGGAAACTTGATGGCGTCCACGAGAAAGCGAGCCTGCTCGGCGCTTGCCACATGCGGAATCATCAGGCCGCTGGCACCGTCCTCGAGTGCGCGGTAGAGGGCTCCTTTTTCGCGCGTTGGCGGGCGCCAGATGCCGTCGATGTCGGCGGCGTGATGGCGTCCGAGCATGCATTCCAGATCGGGCGCACTCCATGCCCGGTGTTCCCCGTCGATCCAGACGCCGTCGTAGTGGAAATGAGCGGCCAGTGCAGGCAGGAAGCGAATGGGCGAACCCATGCTGCAGATGCGCGCCACTTCACCGGCACGCAGTTTGGCGAGGACTTTGGATTTTCTCATAAACGGAGGGAATTTCAGGCGTGTTTTAACAACCGTATATAGGGCAGGCGTTTTGGCAGGGAAATTTTCGCCAAGCGGTTCATCCGCCCCCCGCGACAGGGTTTTGGCCCCTCTCGTGGGCCATCTCGTGCGGCCCGGAGGGCGCGCACGCGGGGGGGGCGGGCGGACAACTCCCTCCTCGTCAGCGCCGCGCAGGCGCCGGTTAGGCCGTAAGCCCGGGATTAAGAATTGAAAGTGCCGTCCGGAATCCGCTGCGAACCGCGCCCTGTCCGGAATGAAAATCCCGAGTTGGGGGCTTTTTCCGTTCTGTTCTCCTTGGAAATTCGGAATGAATTGGTGCGGATCCGGCGCCGTGCCGTGTACATCTTTTGAATATTCAACACCCCATATCCGCGATGAAACCCCGTCCCTCACGAATCCTGCGCGAACTGCGCGGCGGCCACACCAGCACCGTACTGAAGCTCAATCTTGGAGATCCCCGTATTGTGGAGCTGGCGGGTCTTGCCGGAGCCAGCGCCGTGTGGCTTTGCAACGAGCATGTGCCTAATGACTGGCTGAACCTCGAACACCAGATCCGTGCGGCCAAGCTGTACGACATGGACACGATTGTCCGCGTCAACAAGGGCGGCTACAGCGAGTACATCAAACCCTTTGAGTGTGATGCCACCGGAATCATGGTGCCACACATTGCCTGCGCCGACGAAGCGCGCGCGGTGGTGGACATGGTGCGCTGCCATCCACTCGGAAAAAAGGCCTTGGACGCCGGAAACATGGATGGACTTTTTTGCCAGGTGCCGCTTGCCGACTATGTGCATCACTGCAATCACGAGAAATTTGTGATCCTGCAGATCGAAAGCCCCGAGGCCCTGGCCGTGGTGGAGGAAATCGCCGCGGTGCCCGGCTTCGACATGCTGCTCTTTGGTGCCGGCGATTATAGTCACCGGATTGGCAAAGTCGGACAAGCAACCTGCCCCGAAGTGGTGGCCGCACGCCGGCGCGTGCATGCCGCGGCGGTGCGATATGGCAAGATTCCGGCGGTAGCCTCGCTTTATGGCCAGCGTGAACAGCTCGTTGAGGAGGGTGTGCGTGTGTTTACACTCGCTGCGGACGTCCTCGCACTGGGATCCGCTTTTCGTGCGGCGGTTGAGGATTTCACGGGTCAGAGCAGCGCCCCCGGTAGCGATTCGCCATACCGGTCCAAATAGTTTTTTGAGAAAATGCCCGGACCCGGGTGTTCGCTATTTGCCAGTTTCGCGAGGCAATCCCGCAATCCACTCCACGAGCAGCGCACTCCATGCAGGATCCGGGCGCAGGGTGCCAAGCGGAGGCATCTGGCCGGTTCCGCGCAGTGCGGTGCGCAGGAGAACGACTGATTTTGCGGGATCACCCGGTGCGATGATGCGCGCCTCCGGAATGCCAAAGGACGAATGCATTGGAGATGCGAAAAAACCGCGGTCTTTTTCGGGTACGTCGAAACCGAACTGCACCGCGGCGTTTCCGCCGCCATTGCGCACGTGGCAGTGGGCACAGTTGGCGTGCAGATAAGCCCGCGCCCGCTCGTCAGCGGTGCGCGAAGTGTCGTGGGGATCCGGCAAGGCGGGCAGGTTTTCCGGGGGGGTGCCGAGTACGGTGCCTGTGGAAGGCGCGGGCCTCTGGAGGGCCGTTGGCTGCACTGCACGCAGCCGCCTGAGAATCTCTGCTTCGGGGGCGCCGTCCTTTGAAAACTCGCGGCGCCATGCCGTCTCGGCGGCTGCGGCGTGATTGACATAAAGCCGCCACTGCGCCTCCCACTGTGCGATCTGTGAAACCCCGGTTGCGTCCTTTCGGTTGAGCTGCAGAGTGCTCACCCCCAGCAAAAAACCGGCCTGCCGGCTGTGGCAAACGCTGCATTCCTGCCGGCTTGGAAACGCCCACGTGTCGGTGACGCGACCGGCCGCAGGCACCAGCTCGGCGTCGGTTTGGCCGGCATTCCACGCGTAGCTGTAGCCCGCCCACTCGTGCCCGTCTTTGAGCAGGACACGCGTTTCGAGTTTGCGTCCGTCTCGTTCGAGGGTTTGAACCACCGCGCTGCCCGCGGGCAGGTTCCAGCCACCGCGCGCCGTCACCTCCATGCTGTCGGCCCCCGGCAGGGCGATCCAGCGCTGTGCGGTGGCCCCGTCATGCCAGCCGGGGGCGTTGACGGAGTACGGCAGCAGGCCCGGGTGCGGGGTCTGCAGGGCGGTGCCGCTGAAAAGGCCCGTCTCGCTCAGGAGGCGGGGAAAAGGCGCCGATCCGTCCGCGGCTGCGGAGGGCGGGTGCGCGGCGGGTTCGAGGCGGTGGATCGCATGCCCGTTGTGGTCGATCACTAGAATGTCTCCGTCGCGTGATTCGCTAAAGTGCACCACGTTGAGGCGTGTGCGGGCGATGATGCGGTCGCTTGAGAGCACGCGGTCTTTCTGCGTTGCCGCCCAGATCTGGCCCGTGCTGTAGTCGCCGTAGATGTAGT
>JBILWF010000311.1:0-4432 GCA_044370075.1 Chthoniobacteraceae bacterium
TATCGGGCGGGTTGGTATCGGCGATGATCCCGCTCCACTCGGTGCCGCCCATGGCCACGCTCGGATAGCGTCCGACCCGGCCGGTAAGGCCGTCCACAACAGCCTTGCTGATCTCGCGCGCCTCGTTGATCCACGCGCCGGTCAGCTCCATCGAGAGCAGCTTTGCCACATCCTGAAGACGGTCCAAAGCGATGAAGAGGACCTCCAGATCGAGGTCGTTCTCGCGGATATGGTGCATGGGCGGCCCTTCGTCCACCCAACGCCCCAGTTGCGGGCTGACCCATTGCTGCCAGGACTTGATGGTGGTGGTCCGCAGCTCGGGATAGGTGTTGCGGATGATACCCCAGCGGCTGCGTCGGGTGCCGTCGGTGGCGATACGCTGCATGGAAGCGCGGCGAAGAATTTCCATGATGCACACCGTGGACTTCCCGCTTCCAAACGGACCCATGATTCCGCGAAAGAACGAATCATCCGTGAGGAATGCCCGCGCCACGGGTCCCGGCGGTTTGTAATGGATGATGGGATTGCCGGACACGGCCTGATGCAAAAATACGGAAAGACCCGGGTGCCGTATGGAGGGCGTTCCCAGGGCGAGTAATCAGGGGGAATCCGGACCGAGGTCGATGCGGATTTGGAGTCCGCCCCCGCCGCCTTTGACCGCGACATGGTCGCCGTACTCCTTGGGGAGGATTTTGGAGAGGTGCCATTTGCGGGTGTCGATACGGTGCTTTTGCCAGGTGACCCAGCCTTGGTCGACGCGGCCATCGGAAAGCATCGGGGGCGCGGTGTCTGCCAGTTCGAGGAGTTCGTCGGCGAGGTGGTGCGCTTGGAGTTCGCGAGCGCGTTGAAAGGCCGCGGCACAGCCGTCCTTGTTGGACTGAACCCAGAGGCGCACGGCGCGCTGGTCGGGCATGTCGGGGGCGTTGCAGACGGAACGAAGTGATTCGCCCGCGCTGAGCCGCTCGCAGATGCGTGCCATCAGGGTGCGGGAGTATCGTACCGCCGCCTTCGGATGCGCGCAACGGGGGGGCAAGGACGCGGCGGGGGCGCGAGAAATGCGCCGTTTTTTGACGGGGCGTTTTTTGGGAGAGGCGTCCATTGCGATGAAATCGCATCCGGCCCCGGGGAGTGGATGTATTGATCGTACAGTTTCCCGAGAGGGAGAAAGAAGCCTCGCCGCTGCGCGGCCCCGGGACGGGGCGGCTCCGCTTCGGCGTTTGCGCCCGCACGCCGGGGGCGTCCTGCGCGGGCGCACTCTGGCGCTGCACCGCCCCAAAACAATGCGTGCCGTTGCGCGGACACGGGGAAAGCTCCCTGCGCCGGTCTGCCTGCGGCGGGTCGGGCCTGCGTCCCTCCTCCCGCCTCCGGCAGCCCCGCTCCGTTCGCCCCGCCGCACGCTCGCAGGACAAAGTGTTAGACCGCCTGCACAAGAGCGCGCCGGATGCGTCGGGTGTCCCGGGCGCATCGTTTGCGGCGCGCGGGTGCTGCGTGGAGAGAATACCAGCGCAGGTGCCTGAAGGCACCCGCGTGGGGAACTACGCTCCGCGTCTACACTCAGGCGGGGCGCGGCGGCGCGCCAGTTTCCACCTTCGCTCCGGCGCTCCGCTGCCAGCCGCTGTCGCGGCCCAGGCCACGCTCCCGGGGGGCTGCGCGCCCCCCAGACCCCGCGGGGGCCACTGGCCCCCTTTGCTGGCCCTGCGGGCCAACGAACCAGTCTGCTCGGAGGCGCTGCCTCCGAACCTCCGCTGCTCTCCGGCGCAGGGCCTCGGGGTGGTCCCCGGAATCTGTACCCCCATGCCGTATGCCTCCCCACGCCCTGCGCCGTGCCAGCCCCCGCATCAGGATTTTCCTGAGCCCGTTTTCAGGCTTCGCCCGGCAGACAAGGTCTCGCTGCAACCGGGGGTCGGGGGAGTGTAAATAGCTGAAAAAGAGCGTATTAAATCGTAAAATAAAACGATAAAAACTGAACCTTTTCGCCGTTTCCATCGTAGTAAGGGGGAAGGGAGATGGTTCTCCCAGAGTAGGTTAAGCAAGGAATAGAACCAGAAAACGAGGTATGAAAATGGACGCCATCACACAGGATCAAATCAGCAGTCTCGAACGCATCGCCCTCATCATCGCCAAGTCCGGCATGGGCGGCTTCCGCACCCCTGAACAAGCCACGGCAGCCCT
Organism: Chthoniobacteraceae bacterium; assembly: GCA_044370075.1. Classification (GTDB taxonomy): domain Bacteria; phylum Verrucomicrobiota; class Verrucomicrobiia; order Chthoniobacterales; family Chthoniobacteraceae; genus Chth-196. The sequence goes on from JBILWF010000311.1 coordinate 2,173, forward strand.
GCTGCTGGCACTCGCCGAAAATATCCCCCTCGGCCGCGTTTTGCACGAATACCACGTCATCAACGGCCGCCTGAGTCTGCGCAGCGAGTGTATGCTCGCTCGATTCCAGAAGGCTGGCGGGTGCCTCCAGTACATCGAACGCAACGATGCCGCCGTCAGCGTGCAGGTCTCCCATCCCCGCGGCGGCTCCCTCAGCGTCACCTGGACGATCGATCGCGCCCGCAAGGCCGGCCTCACCACCAATCCCACCTGGCAGAAGCACCCGACGGCCATGCTCTCGGCCCGCGCCGTGGCCGAGGCCATCCGCGCGGTCTATCCCGCCTGCCTTTCGGGCATCATCACCGAGGCGGAGGCGGAAGAGCTCCCCGCCGAGCCGCTCCCGCAGATTCTCCCATCGGAGGGCAACGGGCGGCTCGCTTCGGCCCCCGTTTCGGCCAATGGTGCCACACACCGGTTGCCGGAGTCAGTCCCTGCGCCATGCGTGGAGGAGTCCTCGCCCAAGGCCGAACCGCAGGCAAAGAAGCCGGAGCGGCCCGAACCACCCAAGGCTGCGCCGGAACCTCCCAAGGCTGCGCAGGAGCCATCCAAGGCTGCGGAGTCCCGTAATGGCCGCCCGGTGCAGAATACCTTGGAGATGGAGGTCGATCATCCGCTGGATGCGCATCTGTCGGGGCTGAATCAGGAAAAGCTCTCGGCCTTCCTGGTATCCAAGGGGTTCATCAAACCGGGGCAGAATTACAAATGGTGCGGGCCGAATGCTACGAGCCGCATCCTCAAACAGCTCCCGAACTTCCTCAAAGCCGCTGGCTTCGACGAGGAACTTGTTCCCTAGCAGCACACGCCCTCCGCCATTGGCCGGCTCCTTCCGCAGGGGCCGGCCTTGCGCGTTTTTAGGGCTTTCCCCGAGCCGGCAGAACTTCGCGCCGCTGATGCGGCCCGCGCCACGACGGGGGCTTCGCTCCGCCTCTGGCGCCCGCACGCCTCGCGGCGTCCCATGCGGGCGCGCTCTCTCGCTCCGCCCCCGAATACCCGCCGCTAACGCGGCCCCGCCACAAAGGGCGGCTTCGCTCCGGCGTTTGGGGCCGCGCGCCACGGGGCGCCCTGAGCGTCCGCTCTCTGTCGCTTCGCCGCCCCTTGCCGATTCCCAGCCGATTTCCAGTGTGCGATCCACCCCGGGGGAGGCGCGCCGATCACACCCGGCGTGCCGGGCAAGATCGTCCGCGGCGCGCGGGTAAACAGCCCCGCGTTGCCCCGCAAAATTCAGCACGCGCGTATCGCGGAGTTTCCCCATCAATCAGGCGAGCTTTCGCTCAAATTCCACGCTCAGAAATCGGTCCTTTTCGGGAGTCTCCGGACTTTCAACTTCCTTCCATCTTACCATCTCAAGGCTGCCAAAAGATGGAAGGATGGAAGCAATTCTCAAGAGCGTTACATGCGCGCGGGCGCGCGTCCTCAGTTAGACCAAATATTTAATATATAAATATAGGGTATAAGGCTTTCGCACTTTCCTTCCATCCTTCCATCACGCCGGAAGAAAAGGCCGGAGCCGTTCGAGTCATCCTGCACCCCGCGAGAGAAACTTTTTCGCGGGCAGGTGAAATTTTTTGCGCTCCGACACGCGCAGCGGCGAGTCCTCCGCCGATTTCAAAAACACAACATGGCACGGCTCCGGACGCGTCCCTGATGCGCCGGATCCCGCTTGCACTGTGGAGCCGGTTTGGCCCGGCCGCAAACGTCCCTCAAAAATTAATCAGCTCGGTGTCCCCTTCGCCTTCGTACCCCACGGCCTCACGAGCCCGTGTCTCTGTTCTGTCGCGTCCCATCGCGCCGGAAACAGGTGTGCTGCGTGCGTTGCCCTCCGCTCACCAAAATCTGTGTTGCATGAAATTTCCCTCTCGTCCCTGGTCTGCCGCCCGTCCCACCGCGCGGCAGCTCCTTACGATCGCCACCTCCTTTTGGGTGCTGCCTCCGTCTCTGTACTTCCGGGGGCGCAAAGAATGCCCGCTTGATCCGCTGCATCCCTGTGTGGCCGGTAAAACCAAGCACCCGTGCCCGCCTCGCCGTCTTTGGGCAAGGTACTGCGGGGGTTTAGGTTGTTGGAGGAAGACTCACTTTGGCTCATTACAACTCACAATGGGTATCGTTCGGCGGGGCGTTTTGGCCGTGTCTGGCTGCGTGAAAAGCAGCAAAAGCGCAAAAAAAGCCGTTCTTTTTTCTGAATCACAGGGAGTTCACCCCGCCGGCAATCTCTGGAAAACGG
>JBILWF010000312.1:0-4419 GCA_044370075.1 Chthoniobacteraceae bacterium
CCGTCCTGCTTTTGGCGGTTTAGAAATGCAACAAGCTGTGGCTTCACTGTGTCAAAGGCCACGGTCTCGGCGTCTTTTCGATCGGTGAGTTGAATCACGTGGAATCCAAACTGGCTTCTCACGGGAGCACTGAAATCTCCCTTCTTCATTCCAAACGCAGCCTCCGAAAACTCGGGGACCATTTGTTCCCGGGTAAAAAAATTGAGATCGCCCGAATTCTCCTTTGCGCTCGGATCCTCAGACAATTCTTTCGCGAGTTTGTCGAATGCCTCACCTGACTTCACGCGCGCCAGAATCTCTTCCGCCTTCTTCTGCTTCTCGGCAACCAATTCAGGCGCTGCATCCTTGCCCAGCGAAATCAAAATGTGACTCGCACGAACCTGCTCCGGACGCTGAAACTGTTGCGGATTCTTTTTGTAGAAATCCTCCACCTCTTCGTCCGTAGCCTTGGGAACATCCTTCATCTGGCTCTCCACCCACTGCTGCTTCTTGAGAGAATCCTGAATGTCCGATCTTAACTTTTCCGCAGTCTGTCCGGATTTTTCCAACTGCGCAGCGAAGGCTTCTGCGGAGGGAAACCGCCCTTTGATCTCATCGAAACGGGCTGTGACTTGGTCCTCCTTCACCTCCACATCTGCGGAACGCTTGGAGAGGAGTTTGGAAACGATCAACTCGTCCAAGATCATCTTGTAGCCGTCTGCTTTCTGCGCGGCGGGAAGTTGGTCGGGTTTGATCCCCTGCCCCGCGAGCACCGCCGTGAAAGCCTGCTCGAGTTCCTGTTTCTTAATCTCCTGGCCCTCAACGAGAGCAACAACCTCAGGTAGAGTAAGATCCACCTTCGGAGGATTGAGAATCTGGTCCAGCGCGTCCGCGGGCAGGGCGGCCTGCGGATTCCCGGGTGCCGCAGGAGGGGCGCCCGAGGGGCCCGCAGGGTTCTGCGCCCCTTCGGCGGACGGCGTCGCAGGCGCGGGCGCGGATCCCTCGGAAACGGTGACCTTGGCTGCTGTCTCGGGCTTGCAAGCAGATCCGCAAATTAACGCGGTCGCGGCGCCAGCAGCCATCCAAGCGTTTACAATCGCCGGGGTCATGCCGCGGCGGCGAGGCGAGCCTGCCGCCCGATTGATTCGAGGGGAGAAAAAAGTTAGATTCATGCGAGGGTTTATGGTCACACGAGGAACCGTATTTGACCAGCGAAGAAGTAAAGCCGCGTTATCCGCGGTCACGCTTCCGCGCTGGAATTCATTCCCGTGACCCGTATTGTTCCCGCCCTTCCTTATGTACCGTACCACCTCGTGCAACAGCCTGCGGAAAGAAAACTCCGGAACAACCGTCACCCTCGCAGGCTGGGTGAACTCACGGCGTGATCACGGCGGCGTGATATTTATTGATCTGCGTGATCGCGAGGGCCTTACCCAGGTGGTTTTCCGGCCCGAGGAGCACCCCCAGATTTCTGATTTGGCGCATGGTCTGCGCGGCGAGGATGTGATTCAAGTCGTCGGACGAGTGGCCCCGCGCCTCGCCGGCACAGAAAACCCCAAATTGGCGACCGGCGATATCGAGGTGGTCGCCTCGGAACTTATTATTTTAAACAAGGCGGAAGTGCCGCCGTTTCCACTCGACTCAAAACTGGCAAACGAAGACCTCCGACTATCCTACCGCTACCTCGACCTGCGCAGACAGGAAATGGTCAACAACCTGAAACTGCGCCACCGCGTGGTCAAAACAACCCGGGACTATCTGGACGAAAAGGGCTTTCTGGAGATCGAAACCCCCGTGTTGTCCAACCCAACTCCGGAGGGCGCTCGCGACTTTCTTGTTCCCTCGCGTCTGAATCCCGGAACTTTTTATGCGCTGCCTCAGGCGCCACAACAGTACAAGCAGCTCTTGCAAGTCGGTGGGCTGGAAAAATATTTCCAGATCGCCCGCTGTTTTCGGGACGAGGATTTACGGGCAGACCGGCAGCCTGAGTTTACACAAATCGACATCGAGGCATCTTTTGTGACGGAGACCCAAATCCAAGACCTCATCGAAGGGCTCCTTGCGAGGATTTTCCGGGAGTCACGGGGCGTAGACATTCCAACGCCGTTTCCCCGCATGACCTATTTTGAGGCCATGGACCGTTACGGCTCCGACAAGCCGGACCTGCGCTTCGGCATGCCCATAGAATCTCTCTCCGATGTTTTCGCGCACACCCAGTTTAAGGTGTTTCAAAGTGTGCTGGGTTCCGGCGGCGTTATCAAAGCGATCAACGCCAAAGGTGCGGCTTCGCACCTGTCGAAGGAGCAGCTAAAAAAATGGGAAGAGTGGGTCAAAACAGAGCTGGGGGCAAAAGGTCTGGCCTACATTCGCTTCAAAGACGGGGAATGGGAGTCGCCCATCGTGAAATTCTTCTCGGAAAAAGAAAAAACAGATCTCGCCCTTAAAATGCATTTTGAAGAGGGCGATGTGCTGTTCTTCGGCGCGGACCAGTGGCTGCCGGCCAACGAGGTTCTGGGCCGGGTGCGCCTGCGAGTGGCGGACTTGTTGAAACTCACGGACGACTCTCAAGAGCTCAACTTTCTCTGGGTGGTCGATTTTCCGCTCCTGCATTTCAGCGCCGAAGACAATGAGTGGACTGCGGTTCACCACCCCTTTACACGCCCCCGCACGGAGGACATTGCAAAGCTTGATTCCAGGGAATACGGAGACATCCGAGCTGTGGCGTACGACGTGGTCTTAAACGGCGTGGAATTGGGGGGCGGCTCCATCCGGATCCACGAGCGTGAACTCCAATCCAAACTTTTTGGGGCGCTCGGAATCGGTCCCGAGGAGCAACAACACAAATTCGGCCATCTCCTGAGGGCGTTTAGTTTTGGAGCCCCCCCGCACGGCGGAATTGCACTCGGCTTGGACCGCTTGGTGATGCTCATCTGCGGCGCAGAAAGCATCCGCGAAGTCATTGCTTTTCCAAAAAACAACCGGGGCATGGATCTAATGACTCAATCACCCGTCCAGGTCGAACCCCGCCTTTTGAGAGATCTCGCCATCCAGTCGACGGCTAAGAAGTGAGGACTCTGGGTGAACTGCCATCGGCCGCGCACCCTCAAAGCAAATGAGAAACCGATCCGCCACCCTCCGCGCGCTCGGCTCTCTCGCGTGCACGCTCTTCCTATCCTGGTCACCTTGCTCGCTGCCCGCAGCCGATTCGTCTGCACGTCCCGCAGAAATCCGGCCGCCTTTCACACTCACTTGGGGCGAGACCTCCGATCGCCTCGAAAAAATGGTCGTCTTGGCCGGGGGCCGCGTGGTGAACCGCCGCATGGCCCGCGGAAACCGGGAGGCCATCGAGGTGGAAAACCTGCCTCAAGAGGGGCTTCACAAAACAATTTTTTATTTCAAGTTGGGGGCTCTCGTGGGCGCAGAACTGCTCTACCGCAGCGAATCGTGGACCGAGGAACAGTTTAACGAAAAAATGGCCGAGCTGCGCAGGCTCATTTCCAAGACCTATGGCGAAGGGGAACCCATCATACGCAGTACTGAGAAGGTGGGATCCATCGGCGTCACCCAGACACTCACGGGATACCGCTGGATTGTCGGATCCACCAACATGATGCTGGTGTATTTCGCTGCCAAGGATACGAACCACGCCTTTCGAACTATCAGCGTTCACTACAACGCAAACTGAACTACTCCTCGCCTAGGCTCCGCTCCGTGCCCGAAGATTGTCCCCAAGTTCCCCCCAAAGACAGCTAATAAATCCAACCCCCAACCGTAGATACCTTAGATATGATCCTCCCAGCCATCCGCTCTTCCTTTGCAGCCCTCCTTGTCCTCAGCGCCAGCGCTCTAGCTGAAGATGTCAAAATTTTCAACGGAACCGATCTCACCGGCTGGGAGGGAGGGAAGGATCTCTGGACGGTCGAAGACGGCGCCATCACGGGAAAATCCCCCCAAGACCCGGCAAACCCCAACCGGAGCCCCCTCTCCCACAACACGTTTTTGGTGTGGAAGGGTGGAAACGTCTCGGACTTTGAACTGCGGCTCAAGTACCGAATCACATCCGCCGGCGGGAACTCGGGAATCCAGTACCGCAGCAAGGTTGTGAGCGAAGGCCCCTTCGGCCCGATCGTGGCTGGATATCAGGCTGATTTTGAAACAGGCAAAACCTACTCTGGAATTCTCTACGAGGAAAAAGGCCGAGGCATTCTCGCTAAGCGCGGTCAAAAAGTGGAGGTCAAGCCGGCGGACGATAATCCCTCCAAACACAAGGTCGAGGTTACCGGTGAAGTGGGTTCCTCGGACGAAATTCAGGCGACTATCAAGCCGGGCGAATGGAACGAATACGTGATCATTGCCAAGGGAAACCACCTGGAACATTTCATCAACGGAAAGAAAACCGTGGATGTGACTGACAGTCAGGAGAAGGCCTCTTCCGAAGGC
>JBILWF010000012.1:0-12998 GCA_044370075.1 Chthoniobacteraceae bacterium
CCGCGCAGAGCGTACACCCCCTTGGCCGGGCTTTTCCACGCAATGACCGCGGCTTTGTCCGGCGCGGGATGCATCGCGATACTGTGGGGCTGCATCAACCCAGGAACGCGCACGGCCACGTCCGAGGAATTCGCAAGCACGCTCAGCGCCCTGTCGCCGTTCCATCCTTTGATGAACGCGTAATCCGGAATGCCATCGGTCTTTTTTGTCAGCAGCGAATCGAGCTTTGTCCCGCCGCTCCCGAGATAATCGCGCCAAACCTGGAGGTGCTCCGCAGGCGCCGCATCCGAGCCGGAGGCGACGGCTTCGAGACACTGCACACACGAATCGATCAAGGCCGCGCGGGTTTTCTCCAAATGCGCCGTCAATGCGCCGATGCCGGACACCGGAATATCGGACCGTCCCGGGGCCACCAGGCGCGCGCCCTCCCACACAACCTCGTCGCCCGCGTCCCCGTCCCCCGCGTCGGTAGCCACCAAATACAGCGTGGTGTCCTTGCCGGTATCGACTTTGATGCGTGCATCGAGACGACTCGCCACGGGGGAAACCCCCTCCTGCCACGATTTGGGGCCGTTTTCCTTGCCGATGTGTCCCACCTGCGTAAACCGCCAAAGCACCGTCTGCCATGCCGCGATGTCCTGCTGCTTTAATTCGCCCTGGCGGAATTTCGCGCGCAGCGGTTCAAAAAGCGGGTCCCCGTCACGCACGGTAAACGCCTCCCGCAAAAGCCCCAGATATTTCGGGCTGAGACCCTCCGCGGGTCGGCGCGCCTGCAACGCGTCCAGATAGGGGGCAAGCGGCAGTTTTCCGGAACCATCCCCGATGTCGAGCTTGATGCCCTGTTGAACCGTCTCGGAGCCTTGCGCAGAGGCCGTATGGCGGGCGTACAGCGCGCGGATCTTTTCCAGCGCCTCGTTGGTCCAGTCTTGCGGAGACGTGTGCTCGGAAAACCGGATTCCATCCGGCAAAGGCACCAGGTGTTTGGAGACCTCTTTGGCCGCATCCAGATACTTCGCAAGCAGAGCTGGCGACATTACCAGAGCCGCGCCCGCGTTGGTAAATCCTTCGCCCGCTGCACCGTCCTCGGGGAAGTCCCGCGCGGGCGCAAGCGATGCAATCCCGGTGAGATCCTGAATTGAATACGTGTACTCACGATTGGAAAGACGCCGCAGAATTACCGGCCCGGGATCCCCGGCCCTCTCGATTGCAAGGGCATCCAGCGAGGTCCTCACCCAGCTTGTAAGACCCGCCTTTGCGGCGGCACTCAGCTGGGGTTCTTTTTTGGGCGGCATCTCCCCGAGAGCGATCTGTTCGAGCACGTTCTCCCATATATGCGGATCTTTACGCAGGTCTGAAGCCTCCAAATCGAGGTCGCCCTTTTGCTTCTCGGTGGAGTGGCAGGAAAGGCAGTGTTGCTTCAAGATATGCTGCACGTCGGAGGGTCGCGCCGGTGCTGGCGCCGCCGCCGCAACGCGGAAGGCGAGCGCCAGCAACACGGAGGGTATTGCGCTCAGTTGGGGGGACCGCAAATTCATGGTGTGAAATTATTTGGAAGCCATTCGCGCCAGCCTTGAATGTGATCCCGCATCAAGCGCTCGCACGCTTGCGCATTTGCGTTCAGGAATGCGGCCACCAACCTCTCGTGGGCGCGAACGGTCTCCATGCGCGTCGAGCGGCTCTGCTGCTGGTGTGCGTGATGAAGTTGTCCGAGCCAAAGCTCCAGTTCGCTGCGCAGCCCGCGCCAGAGATTCAAAAGACGCCGGTTTCCCGACGCCTCCAAAATAATCTGGTGAAAATCCAGATCGAGGGAAGTCAGCTCCGTGAGGCTCGCCGCCGCCCGGGTGCGCGTGAGGTTCTCCTCCAGTCGTGTACGCTCCTCCGCGATGGACTCCCTCGCGAGGCGCGCCGCCGCGGGCTCCAGGGTGAGTCGCAAAAAATACAATTCTTCAAAATCGCGCACGGCAAGTGTCTTTACGTAGGCCCGCCCCGTGGAACTGAATTCCACGAGCCCCTCGTTCTCGAGCTGGAAAAGCGCCTCCCGCACGGGCACACGGCTCACCCCCAGACGCACGGCAACGGCCGACTCGGCAAGGAGTTCCCCGGGGGAAACCGTGCCCTGGAGGATTTCGGTGCGGAGCTGTGTGGCGGTGGATTCGGTGCGCGAAGGCGCTTGGCGTGGCTTTCTCATGTTGGTCGGCGTACCGGTTAGTGTATACCGTTTTGTGCGGATTCTTGGAGCAATTTTTTCCGGCCCCAGTAAAAAGCCCCCGTTTGATTGAGCCCTCCGGATTTCGATGCGTGACGAGATCGCACCCCGCATCTCACAGAGGTCCCCATGTCACCGCGAGGCCGGCGCGTGAGGGGTGTGTAATCAGGCAGGCACCACGCTCTCCGGCTCTCGAGGGCGCTGCAGGCAGTCGTTGGGCGCGACTCCGGTGCACTCCTTGAACGCTTTGAAGAACCCGGACCGGGGATGCTGCTTACTTCGATCAACTCCGCGATCCTTTTGAGCGGTTTGTTTCGCGCAGCTTGCGGGAATGACTCCCGCCAAATTCCTGCCAAGAATCCGCCTGCCGGCCTTGATGCCGGCATCCCAATGAAAAAATTCCTGGGACCTTCACCACCTGCGGGGCTCTCCGCGCGGCTGCTAAGCGCTTGGAATTCTCTTACGAAACCATGACGCACCCCGATTTCGCGAATCAACGATCCGCCCACGCACTGCGCGTCCAAACTCTTTTCGTCCAGCACCAGCCTCAGATCCGCGCCTTCATTCAATCGCTCGTTCCCGAGTTTTCTGTGGCGGATGACGTGCTGCAGGAGTGTTTTCTGACGGTCACCGATAAGGCTCACGAATTCGTCCTCGAATCCAACTTTCCTGCGTGGGTTCGGGCCATCGCACGGTTCAAGATCCTCGCCCTTCACCGCGATGCATCGCGCAGCCCCCTCCTGCTTGCCGAAGACGTTTTGGAGGCGCTCATGCTGACGGCCCCGGAACCAGAACCTGCAAATCAGCCCACGCCCGCCGTGGAGGCGCTGCGTACATGCATAGACAAACTGGCACCCGCCGCGCGGGAAATTCTCCAGCTGCGTTACTTTTCGCAGTACGGCCCTCTGGAGATCTCCCGCCTGCGCGCATGCTCGGTCAATGCGGTGAACGTCACCCTATCCCGTGCGCGGGAGGCGCTGCGCCGCTGCGTACAGCAAACTTTGGAACCCATTTCGCAATGAATCCCGAGCGCCTGCATTTTCTTCTGAGTGCCTGCATGGACGGCGCCTTAACGCCTGAGCAAAAACGCGAGTTGGAACATGCGTTGAGGACCTCCGCCGCAGCCCGCGCTCAGTACTGGGAAGCGGCCCAACTCCACGACCAACTGCGCACGGTCCTTGGGGACTGCGGATCGGCTCAGATCCATCCCGCGGACGCCGGCGGCACCCGCGCGGGGAACGAACCTGCACCGGAGGCCAGAAACGTCCCGGCTTGGAAAACGCTCTTGCACCGGCCGATCGCAGCGCTGGCGGCGGGCGTTGTCATCAGCGCGCTGTTTACGTCCGTGGTGTGGGCCTATGCCGGCCAGCGCATTCTCCAGAGGGAAAAGTCGATCCAGCTGCTGAGTACAGACTTCGAGAACATCGCGCACATCCCCGCGGAGGGAGTTCCAAGGCAACCCCGGGCCTGGAGCGGGGACTACTCCAGGCTCGCCGGGCCGGAACAGGGAGTGCTGCCGCGCAGCGGAAAAAAGATGCTCCGGTTTCTGCGCGCCGACAACGCGCTGTCGCAAAAGGGTTCTGCCAACTATGTCGCCGAGGCGATTCACCTCGTCGATCTGCGCCCCTACCGCGGAGCGCTTTTATCAGACGACGCGCGCGTGGAGATCGCTGGCTGGTTTGCGTCGGTGGCGGCTTCTCCCGGGCAAAAGGTGCGTTTTCTAATCAAGGCCGCGTGCTTCGCTGGAAGCCCCGAAGAGGCCCCGGATGTCTGGAATGAGTTTTCCCGCGTGTGCCTAAGCATGGTCCAGCGTCAGGGCGAACCCGACCCGGCTCCCGGAACTTGGACGCCGCTGAGCGTGAGCCTCCCGGTTGCTGCGAACGCCGACTTTTTGGTGTTTGAATGCGCCGTGATGCAGGTGCATCCGTTTTTGAGCGAAAGCACCGCCGAGTTCGCCGGGCATTATCTGGATGATGTCACCGTGAACCTGCGGGAGGGGAGCCCACCCTCCAAGTCACCCGCGCCCCCGGCGCCACGCTAACCCTCCTATGAAACACTCCACCCGTTGGACTCGCATGGCGCTGCTCGCCCTGTTTTCGGGGCTTTTGACCGTTTGGAGGGCTGCCGCCCGTGCGGATACTCCGACAGCGATACGCTCTTTTTTGGATCAATTCTGCATCGATTGCCACGACAGCGCCACGCGCAAGGGGGGCCTCAACCTCGAGAACACGGACTTACAACTTCACCCACAACAAACCGCCTCACTATGGGAGGCCGTTTTTGACAAAGTCGATCATGGCCAGATGCCTCCCCAAAAAGCGGAGCAACCCCCGGCCCCGCTGCGCAACTCATTCCGGCAGGAACTCCGCAAGGTCCTGCATGCAGCTTCCTCGGATCGCCAAAAAACCCAGGGCCGCGTCCCCCTGCGCCGCCTCAACCGCTCCCAGTTTGAAGACTCGCTCCGGGACCTTTTGTCACTGCCCGCCCTCGAAGTGAAAGACTTGCTGCCCGATGAAGCGCTCTCGGCAGGGTTCGACAATCTCAGCAATCCACAAAGCATATCCGGCACACACTTGGTACGCTATCAACAGGCGGCCGATAAGGCGCTGGAGGCCGCACTTCCGCAGCGCGGCTTTACTCCAATCCAAATCCACCGCACGGGACGGGAAATAGTCGAATCGCAGGGAAAGTTTGAACGCTTCACCTCGCAAAAATGTTACCTGCAGGACGACGCGCTGGTCATCCCCTCCAAGCTGTACCGTCCCTACGCGACCATCGCCACGCCGCCTCCGCCGGTGGACGGAGTCTACCGCATCCGGGTCACGGGATATGGAATGCGCACTGGGGGCAACCGTCTTCCACTCACATTCAATCATTTGGTGAGCCCGCAGCTTCAATACGGCAATGACCTGGAATGGCGCGACCTGCCGGCGGATCAAAGCGGCGTGGTGGAAGTGGAGCTTCCGCTGCAAAAAGGCCAGGTTGTGGACGTGATGGGTTGGACCCTTCCACAACGCGATCCGGTAATTTTCAAACTAAAAGACAAACCCGCGGATTCCTGGGAAGGGCCCTGCTGGGTTCTCGAGCGGTTTGAGGTGGAGGGTCCGCTCGACTCGTGGCCGCCCCAAAGTTACCGCATTCTTTTTGGTGAATTGCCTTTGCAAACTGATGCGGAACGAACCGCTTCTTCAAAGCCCCATCCCGGGCTCAAGCCCCGCGAAAAACGCACCCCCGAAGACTGGCGTAAAGACCCGCTGAAGCCGGTGAGTACAAATCCCAAAGCAGACGCAGAGCGCCTACTACGTGCCTTTTTACCGAAAGCCTTTCGACGGCCGGTTTCCAACGCGGTTGTTGCGAAATTCCTGAATGCTGCAACCACCCAACTCGACGAAGGCATTCCCTTTGAGGAAGCGATGCTGGAGACCTACAAGTCCGCGCTCTGCTCCACGGACTTTCTCTTTTTCCATGAAAAACCGGGACCGTTGGACGATTTCGCGCTCGCTTCGCGACTCTCCTACTTTCTGTGGAATTCCATCCCCGATGAACGGCTTCTGGCACTCGCCGCGCAAGGCACATTGTCCGATACACGAGTCCTGCATCAGGAAGTGGAACGGATGCTGAGCGACCGCAGGGCACAGCGCTTGACCAAACGCTTCGCCGGCCAGTGGCTTGAGCTGCACAAAATCGACGCCACCACGCCCGACATGAAACTCTACCCCGAGTTTGACCGCATTCTCATGGTGTCAAGTGTGCGTGAAACGGAACTCTTCTTTGAAGAGATACTCCGCGGGGACCGCAGCGTTCTCGAATTTGTGCACTCGGACTGGACCTTTCTCAACCAGCGCCTCGCGCAGCATTACGCAATCGAGACACCCTACCCGCTCGGACATGAGTTGGAAAAAGTCGCGCTCCCCGGAGGCAGCCACCGCGGCGGCGTTCTCACCCATGCGAGCGTTTTGAAAGTAACAGCAAACGGGGCCGTGACCTCTCCAATTTTACGCGGCAAATGGGTGTGCGAGCGCATTCTGGGCATCGAACCGCCCCCGCCCCCGAAGGATGTTCCCGCGGTCGAGCCCGACACGCGCGGAGCAATCACCATCCGCCAGCAACTCGCCAAACACCGCAACTCCGAGGCCTGCGCGGGCTGCCACGCCCTGATCGATCCTCCGGGCTTTGCTCTGGAAAGCTATGATGTCATTGGCGGTTGGCGCGAATTCTACCGGGCCTCTATGAACACCGGAAAAACCGGTACTCTCCCCCATTACAACAACCGGAAAGTGTCCCGCGGGCCGGACGTGGAGATTGGCGACAAGCTGCCTGACGGCCGTCCCTTCGCCACCGTTGAGGACTACAAACACCTCATCCTTCAGGACCCGGATGCCATCGCACGCAATCTGGTGCGGCGCGTGCTTATGTTTGCGACGGGCGGAGAGATCCAATTTGCCGATCGCGAAGTCATTGAGGACATCGTCACGCGCCTGCGGGAGAGGCAGTACGGCCTGCGGAGCCTCATTCACGAAGTAGTCCAAAGCCGTCCCTTCCGCAGCAAGTAAAGATTTTTTCCAAGCAGCTTTTCCACCGCAACCGCATTTCCCTCCCCGCTTATGCAAACCCGAATTCCCGCATCCCGCACCGTGATGAACCGACGCGCCTTTCTTCGAAGCGGCGCTGTGAGCATCGCTCTTCCCCTGCTCAATGCGATGCTCCCCGGCGGACTGCGCGCTGACACCAAGGCCGCTTCCCTCACCCCCAAGCGTCTCGTTTTGGTGGGACGCAACCTTGGCCTGCATGCGCCGTTCTTTTTCCCCGAGCAGGCGGGCACGGACTACCAACCCACGCGTTATCTCCGTCTTCTGCAGGAGAATCGCGCCGATTTCACCGTGTTTTCCGGCATGTCGCATCTGGGGTACGGCAGTCACCACTGCGAGAAGGCTCTTTTCACCGGTGTGGCGTGGGAGAACATTCGCAATCCGCAGGCGGACGTGCGCAACAGTATCTCCCTCGACCAGTACGCGGCCGCGCATCTGGGCGGGTCTACGCGCTTTTCCAATCTCATATTGGGCTCTTCGGAAAACCAACTCTCCTGGACCAGCAAGGGGGTTCCTGTTCCCGAGGACAAAAACCCCCAAGACACCTTCCGGCAGCTTTTTCTGGACGGATCCGAAGGGGAGATCGCACGCGAGATCCGTCGCCTCAGGCGGGGACAGAGCATCCTTGATGAGGTGCGGCAACAGGCCAAATCTCTTTCGCGGGATCTCGGGCAGGAAGACCGCACGCGCATTGATCTGCTGTTGAGTTCGATTCGCGACGCGGAGCAATCGCTCGCACGCAGCCAGGCATGGGCGGCGAAGCTCAAACCCAAAGTCGATTACGAGCTGCCCCGCGAGATTCCGCGCCAGCACGAAGTCAACGAGCGCGAAAGCCTGTGGTATGACATTGTGCGCTTGGCTCTGCAAACCGACTCGACGCGCGTCGTTCTTCTAGTTTTGAGTGAAGTCGGCCGTGCAAAAATCGACGGCTTTACCGGCGCAAGCCACCACGAGGTCTCACATCACGGGAAGGATCCGGAAAAGATCGAGCAACTTGCGCTGATCGAAGAGGCCGAAATGCGCCAGCTAAACCGGTTTCTTTCGCTGATGAAATCCTCAAAAGAGGCCGACCGGTCGCTGCTGGACTCCACCGTGGTGTTGAGTGCAAGCAATCTGGGCAACGCATCTGCCCACACGGGGGAAAATCTTCCGATACTGCTTGCGGGAGGCAATTTCCGCCACAAAGGACACGTCGCTTTCGACACGCTCAAAAACACGCCCTTCAGCAATCTGTTCGTTCGGATACTCCACCAACTCGGCATCGAACAGGACCGGTTCGGCGCGAGCACGGGAGTGGTGACGGACGTGTAGGGAACGCGCTTTTGGGGCGGAGTTTCCGCACACGTCGCTTCACCCGGAAACCGCGTGCCCGTGAGCAAAAGGCTCGCGGCCAAAACCCGGAAGATGAGCGCACATCACCCGCAGAAAAGCGCCCGCAACAAGCCGCATCTTTTGGAGTGAGCTAAACCGGTACCTCTCGCGCCAGACCCGGAAGCCGTCCGACTCCATGCGCACAAGCAGCTTTCCGTAAACCTCCCCCATGATTTCAGCCGCAACCATGCGCCGGCGTTCGGAGTCCGGCAACGCACGGCGCGCAGACTCAAAATACCCCCGCGCCCGCTCGGTTTGCATGCGCATAAGCTCCTTCCATCCCTGTGGTTCAGAACGCATCCACTCCCCCTCACCCACCCCGAACATTTTCAATTCCGCCTGAGGAATGTAAACCCTGTCCAAATTTGCAAGATCCTCCGCGCAGTCCCGCAGGATGTTCACGACCTGCAAAGCCAGTCCAAGGTTCTCCGCATAAACCTCGCATCCAACGGCGCCAAAAATGCGGGCACTGACCAGGCCGACCGCGCTCGCCACCCGATGGCAGTACACCTGGAGGTCCTGCCACGTTTCATAGCGGACCCTGCCCAGATCCATCTCGCAACCGGCGACGATCTCCTGCACCCACTCCGCGGGCACGCTGTGCCGGTTAAGAACCTCCCGCACCAGCGGAGCGAGTTCCGGGTCGCCGCTCTGATGGCTGCCGCGGCCAAGCGCCTCCCGCCAGGCGCGCAGTCCCTCCTGGCGCTCCCGCGGCGAAAAATGCGGCTCATCGGCAAGGTCATCCACGATACGGCAAAAGGCGTAAAATACTCCCATGTCCCGGCGTCGCGTCCGCGGTAAAACCCGCAGCGCCAGAGCCAGATTACTCCCAATGGCAAGCTGCTCCACGCGGAGGGAAACCGGGGTGTGATTCTCCATCTGCGTCACTCCCACTTCGATCCCCGCACGCCGGCGTAGGCCACAATCAACCCGAGGAAAATCTGAAACGCCAACACCCATACCACCACCGGCAAACTCATGAGCGGAGTCTGCGTCATGGATTCCACCGCATTGTAAAACCGCGTTTCCTTGAGCGTCTGAAGATAACCAGCCCACCCCCAGTACGATGCAATAAACGGACGCGTTATCTGGCCCAGCCACTGGGGCAAGGCCAGAACAGCCCCGGAAAGCGGAAGCTGAAATCCAACCAGATAAACCGACATCAGTGAACTTTGCTCGGCTGTGTTCATCACCGCGGAAATTCCAAGCGAAACAGCAGTCATTGCTGCATTCACCAGTACCAGAAGCGAGACCTGCGTGAGCAAACTGCCCGGCATCTTAATGATGGAATTAACAAACAGCCCCATCCAAACCGATTGAACCAACACCAGGACCGCCAGAAAAACCACCCGTGCCGCCACGAATGCCGCAGGCGACAGGCCGGAAAACTTCTCCTTCTCCAAGATCACGCGCTCCCCGGCCACCTCGCGCGCCGCGTTGTTGGCACCCATCAGCGTAAGCAGGACGACTTGAAACATAACCAAGCCAGACACCAGTCCGCCTGCTCTCAAATACTCCAGCTTGTGCTTAAAATCTAACGCAACCTGCTTGAGTGGATCCTCGGGCAGTTCCGCGGCAGCCCGAAGTGCAGGCAGCCCGTCGAGGGCAAAAACCACCACCAGACACGGGAACCCAATCATCAACGCCAGCTGCAAGCCCACCTGCACGCGGTCCCGCGCAAACAAACGCCACCGCCGCGAAAGCAACACACAAAACTGCGTCCATAAGCCGACCTTTCCGTGCGCCAGATCGGATTCAGCTGGCTCCGTCCGCCCTTCGACCACCGCCTTCTGGGCTTCGCTTGCAGCCGCATTTCCAAGCTCATAGTACGAGTCCCGTCTCTTCTCCCACGAACCCGCCCAATCCTCCGGAGCGCGCCGCGCGAGTTGCGGATACAAATCTTCCGCATGCTGCACCCCAAAGTAGTACAGTAAATGCTCGGGAGCCGCATGATAAGCGACGCGCCCACGCACCAGCACCAACACCGAATGATGCGCCGAGAGATGTCTCAAGCTGTGCGTGATATTCAGCACAAGGCGGCCCTTCTGAGCCACACGGACCATTAGCTCGGTCATCTCATCCTCGGCCCGCGGATCAAGGCCGCTGGTTACTTCATCACACAACAACAACTCCGGCGAACTTACCAGTTCCATGCCCAGCGCCAGACGCCGCCTCTGGCCGCCTGAGAGCACCTCCACCCTTTTCTCGCCAAGGTCCGACATGCCCACCTCGCTCAGAACGCTCGTTACGCGCTCCTCCACCTCGTCCGGAGTCAACCCCGGACACCGCAAAAGCACCGCATCGTGAATGCACTCCCACACATCCAGCTTTTCACACGCGATGCTGAACTGCGGAACGTATCCAATCTCGCGAGGCTCGAAGTCCTGCTCCTCCAGATCCCGCCCTTTCCAAAACAACTTGCCGGAGGTCGCCGGTTTGAGCCCCGCAATGACCTTCATTAACGTGCTTTTTCCACAACCAGACGGCCCAAGCACCGCGACAAGCTGCCCCCCGCCCCGGAGCTTCACCGTGACGTCCTGCAACAAACATAACGGGGAGTCAGGCTTCCCGATGTCTAACGAAACTCCTTGTACTTCAAGCACAGCGTCTCTCTTGCCACATCCCGTAAGTTTGTCACCTCCAGAAATTCGCCCAAAAAAAACGCAGGCGGGAAACCCGCCTGCGTTATTTGTAAATAAAACAAGGAGTTACGCTTATCGGGAGTACAACTCCACGATCAGCTGCTCGTTCACAATCGGCGAAATCTCTTGGCGGCTCGGAATACGGGACACCGTTCCGGAAAAAGATTCCTTGTCCAGGACCAGCCAGTCCGGAACCACCGTGATTTGAGTAAGTTCCAATCCACGGGAAGCCATGCCCCGAGACTTGGTGTTCTCCTTCACCGAGATCTTGTCACCAGCCTTCACGCTGTATGAGGAAATATCCACCTTGCGACCATTTACTTGCACGTGGCCGTGCCCCACCATTTGGCGGGCTGCGGCGCGCGAATTCGCAAACCCCAACCGAAAAACAACGTTGTCCAAACGTGTCTCCAAAAGCTGGAGCAGTATTTCCCCCGTCACCCCTCGCTTGGCCTGTGCGATTCCGAAAAGCCGCCGGAACTGGCGCTCCAAGAGCCCGTACTGGTAACGCAGTTTCTGCTTTTCTGCCAACGCAACCGCATACTCACTTTGCTTGCGGCGGGAGCCCTTCGGGCCGTGCATACCCGGAGGATAATTCTTCTGCTCCAACGTCTTGTTCGAACCAAACAAAGCCACACCAAAACGGCGGCTGATCTTGTCCTTGGGTCCTGTGTATCTAGCCATGGAAATAAACTTCTAAATGCTTGTGAGAAAAATAAACGAATCAGACGCGGCGCTGTTTCGGAGGACGGCAACCGTTGTGCGGAACCGGGGTTACATCGCGGATGACCGTGATGTCCAACCCAACCGCCTGAATTGCTCGCACCGCCGATTCACGTCCCGAACCCGGTCCTTTAACCCGCACTTCCACCTCGCGCAAGCCATGCCCCATGGCCTGCCGGCAGGCATCCTGTGCAACCATCTGCGCTGCATACGCGGTGCTCTTACGGGAGCCCTTGAACCCCACCTTTCCGGCACTCGACCACCCAATCACACCCCCCGTGGCATCCGTGATGCTCACAATCGTGTTGTTAAACGTGGCTAGAATGTGGGCCACACCTGAGTAGACGTTTTTGGATCCCTTCGCCTTGATCACCTTGATCGGCTCAATCACCGAGTTGGGATCCAGAGAGAGGTTCTCAGCCTTTTTTTCCTCCGCGGCGGGCGCGGCATCCTTCTTGCCCTTAGCCTTTGATGCAGCCTTCGGTTTCGGTTCCTTGGCCGCTGCGGGGGCAGGGGCGGCAGTCACCGCCGGCGCAGGAGCCGCCTGCTCTTTGTTTTGACTTTCTTCAGACATATCGATCGATGTTCGTTAGTTATTTGCCGTCCTTCGCGCGCTGCACGCCAACGGTCTTGCGCGGTCCCTTCCGGGTCCGAGCATTGGTGGAAGTGCGCTGACCCCGCACCGGCAAACCACGCCGGTGGCGAATCCCGCGGTAGCAGTTGATGGCCTGCAGGCGCTTGAGATTGCCCTGCAGCTCGCGACGCAAATCCCCCTCGATCAGCAAACCGCTGGCGGAAATGGCCTGAATGATTTGGTTAAGCTGTTCGGAAGTCAGGTTTTTAGCCCGGATGTCGGGACTGATATTCGCCTGTTCCAGGATCCGCTTAGCGGTGGTCGGGCCAATTCCGTAAATGTAAGGGAGCGAAGCTTCAATGCGCTTGTCTCCGGGGATGTCTACTCCAAGCAGTCGGGGCATAATTTTAAGAGGTTACTATGGATGATTTTGCGAAGGTGGCCGGATGCCGGACTAGCCCTGACGCTGTTTGTGGCGCGCATTTTTGCAAATGACGCGGACGATGTTTTGCCTTTTCACAATGCGGCACGCCTCACACAGGCGCTTGACGGATGCTCTCACTTTCATAACTGGATTTTGGTATTGGAAATTCGGGGACAAAAAACTGACCCCCTTTTGAGGGGCCAGTAAACCGTTTTCTATCAAAAGCTTAACTCGTCCTGAAGGGATGCCTCGCACACGGCGACAATGCGCCCAGCCGACAAGTCAAAGGCGCGCAAGTGTAGGCGAACTCGCACGCCAGGCAAGATCTGATTGCCGTCCAAGCGCAGTTTTTTCGATACACGCCCGAGCACGCGATGACCGTTGGCCATCTCGAGACGGAAAAGGTGGTTGGGCAAACATTCCATGACTTGCGCATCCACTTCTATGAAGTCATTCCGCTGCATGTGAG
>JBILWF010000314.1:0-4387 GCA_044370075.1 Chthoniobacteraceae bacterium
GAAGGTTCGCTCGAGTACACGGTCGACCAGGGGGACGGACCAGTGAACGCGCTGGACGCTGCCTTGCGCAAGGCGTTGCGGCCCACGTACCCCGAGATAGACGACGTCCGGCTCACCGACTACAAGGTGCGCATCATCAACGGGCAGGCGGGCACCGCGGCGCGCACCCGCGTGCTGGTGACCTCCTCGGATGGAAAAGACTCTTGGGGAACGGTGGGCGTGAGCGACAATATCATTGAGGCGAGCTGGCTGGCGCTTGTGGACGCGCTGGAGTATGCGGTCCGGCGGCGCTAACCGGCGCGTGATCCGCTGATGCGACGAGGACCCTTGCGGGATTCTGCGTCTTTGGAATGCGGCATGAATTTGACAGAACGAATCCTCAGCGACGCGGGTGGATGGCAGGTGTTCAAACAGGCCCGCGCGCTGCATGCCGCCGGCAAGGTGCGGGATGCGGTGTGGGCCGACGGTTTCCTGCGCGGACTTGTTCGTGAGGGGGAAAACGAGTTCCGCTCGGGACTCAAAATTGAATCCGCCTCGCGGATAGAGAATCTGTGCACCTGCCGCGATTCGCGGGTGCGCGCCCTTATCTGTGCGCACTCCGTCGCGGTGGGATTGGAGGTTCTCAAACCGACCGTGCGCACCGTGCCCGGATCATCCGCGTCTTCTGCCTCGGAGGCGCTTCGAGGGGGACAGGCGCAGGAGGAAAGCGCTACGGCATCGCGGGAAGCACAGTCCAATCCCGGTGCGAGTGCGGCGTGGATCGACGCCTTTCACAAGCAGGCGGGTGAGCCCGCACAATTGTCCGTGGTAGTCGCCCCGAATTTTGCACAGACGCTGGAGCGCGGCGGGGCGTCGCTTGGGGTGGAAGCGGTCGTGCAGGGGCGCCGCGTGCTCCTGTCCGCCCTCGACGCAAAGCGCGGGTATGTCTGCGAGGCGGATGATTTGAGGCTTTTGCGGGCGCTTGCGGCGCTGCCGGGTGCTGCGGGAAGCGTTTTTCCGGGAATGCTCCTTCTGGATGCGGAAGGGCTCTTTGCCGTGTTGCGAGCTTTGGCAGGGCATCCTCGTGTGACGCTCGGTCGCAGGGTGGCGTTGACGGTGCAGGCGGATCCGTTTCGGCCACGGCTTTTGTCGGAGCTGCTTTCCGGGGGCGACTTGCGCCTGCGAGTGGAACTTCCCTCGGGGTCTGCCCTGGTTAAGGGAGCCAAATCCGCATGGATGCTCCGGGGTGAATTGCTTCAGCCGGTTTGCCCCGACTTGCCTGCGGCATATCTGGGGGTTTTTGAACAGCCCGTCACCATTCCCAAGGCGGCGCTTGCCGCCTTTGTTTCGCGGGAGTGGGCATTGCTGGAGAAGAGTTTTGATTGCTCGCAGGTGGAGCTGCCGCGCGCGTCGTCCGGGGCTGTTGATGTTGCGCAGGAATCCATCCCGCACTCTGAACGGATAGCTGTTGGCGAGTCAGCGGCACCTGTGAAGTTTCTTTTGAAGCTGGAGGGATCGCTCAATTTTCTCTCTGCATCGCTGAATGTCCTGCACGGGGAACGGTTCACCACCGTCACGGGTGCGCTGCGAGGCGCCGCGGCGGGCGTTGATTCTCCGGAACGCGCGGCGCTGGCGCGGCTAAACCAGGCGGGTTTTAGCGCTCCCGACAGCGAAGGGCGGATGGCACTGCGCGGGGAATTGGCAATTCTGGAGTTTTTTGCGCGGGAGCTGCCCCTGTTGCAACGGGAGTGGGATGTTGAAATCGGAGAGCGTTTTGAGCATGTCACCCGCGACATCCAGCGGGTTGAGCCGCGTCTCTCCGTGGTGGCTTCCGGTGAAAACTGGTTCGACTTGGACGTATCAATGGAGGATTCAGGCGGGGAGAGATATTCGAGTGTGGAGATCCAGCGTTTGTTGCAAAGCGGCCGCAGTCATTTCCGGCGCAAGGATGGTCGCCTGGCGGTATTTGATTCGGCGCTGGTGCAGGAGTTTCAAAACGTGCTGCGGGACTGCGACCCGCAACAACGGCAGGCAGGACGATTTCGAGTAGCCCATCGGCACGCGGGTTCCCTCGAGGAGTTTGTACAGGAGCGCGGATCGCATTTGGAGGCACCCGAGCATTGGAGGCGCTGGGCTACCTCCACGCGCCATGTGGAGGCACTCGAACCTGTTCCTTTGGGGAATTTGGAAGAGCGCCTGCGCAGTTATCAAAAGCACGGCGTGTACTGGATGCACTTTTTGGCGGGGAACGGTTTGGGCGGGATTTTAGCGGATGAAATGGGATTGGGGAAAACGCTGCAGGCTCTGGCTTTTCTGCGTGGCGTTGAGGGGCGCAGTCTGGTGGTGGCGCCTTCCTCGCTCTTGATCAACTGGCAGCGCGAGGCGGAGCGATTTTGTCCGGGGATGCGTGTGCTGGTGGTGGCGGGGGCCCAGAGGCATGAACGGCTGGTGAGTGATTTTGCGCAGGCGCAGCTGGTCATCACCAGTTACCCGCTGCTGCGGCGGGACGTGGATTGGTATCGGGGGGAGGAATTTGCGACGGTCGTTTTAGACGAGGCCCAGCACATTAAAAATCCCGAGAGCCAGAGTGCCCAGGCAGCCTTTGCACTCCGGGCCAAAAGGCGGTTTGTGCTCACCGGAACTCCTCTGGAAAACTCGGTGCGCGACGTATGGTCGCTGTTTCATTTTGTGATGCCGGGGTATCTGGGCACGCGGACCGATTTTCGTGAACGCTACGAGGTTCCAATTACGCGCGATCCGGGGGGCGAGGAACACCGTCGGATGGTTCGTCGGTTGCGCCCGTTTGTGTTGCGCCGCACCAAGCGCGCGGTGGCCTCCGAGTTACCCGACAAAATTGAGCAGGTGGTTTGGTGCGATCTGTCGGCTGCGCAGCGGGAAACTTATTCCAAGCTGCTTGAGCTCACGCGCCGCGAGGTTGGCAAGGCCGAGGGACTCCGCAATGCGGGGCAGGCCAGAATCCTCATGCTCACCGCATTGCTGCGATTGCGGCAGGCTTGCAACGATTTGCGTCTGCTCGGAAGCGGGTTTTCCCAGGCCCCGGAGCCGGATGCACAGCCACGGGAAAGCCTGCCCTCTTCCGCCGCTTTGGATTCCGGGGAGAGGCCCGCGGAGTCTGGAAAAATGGAGGCTTTTGCGGAGGTGCTTGGGGAGGCCGTTGAGGGAGGGCACCGCGTGCTGGTGTTTAGCCAGTTTGTGAAAATGCTCGATTTGATCGAAGAGTGGCTGCGCGGACGTGGGGTAGATTTTTGCCGTCTGGACGGAAGCACGCGCGACCGTGTGGCCGAGGTGGATCGGTTTCAGGGCGGACAGGTCCCCGTGTTTTTGATCAGCCTCAAAGCGGGCGGCGTGGGTTTGAACCTCACCGCTGCAGACACCGTGATTCATTTCGATCCGTGGTGGAATCCCGCGGTGGAGGCGCAGGCTACGGACCGGGCGCACCGTATCGGTCAAAAGTCCGTGGTGACCGCTTACAAATTCATCACGCGAGGCACGGTGGAGGAAAAAATTCTGTCGCTGCAAAACCGGAAGCGCTCCCTGCTGGACGCGCTGGTTGAGAGTGAGCAACCACTGATGGAAGGCCTGACCATGGGCGATCTCACGGAGTTGCTCGAAGCCTGAGGCGCGCCGTTCCGGGCGCTTTTCAGGAGTCTGACATCCTGCCCTGGGGGCGAAGCTGGATGCTCAAAACCCACCACAAAAGGCAAAGCAGCGCCATGCTTGATGAAAACAACACCAGCGAGTTCCACGCGTATACGCTGATCCGCATACCAAGGATGTATTTTTCCGGGCTAAAGAAGACGTTGACGCGTTGGTCCGGTTGACGCCGGTGATCGTTTTGTTCGGACTCCGCCTTGAATACGAGGTCGTTGACTTTTTGGTTGGTGTAGCGGCGCTGCGCGCTCAGGCGCGTCCCGCTGGAGGCAAGCCCGCTGTCGTGCAGGCTCATGCCGGAGAGAATTTTGTCCACCATCCGGACGCGTCGGTCCATTTCCCGACCCGAGTTTGTTTGCAGGGCGCTGACCTCGGCAAGGGCCTGCTTGAGGTCGGAAAAGCGGCGGTCTTCCGCCGGGGTGCGTTCCTTTTTTTTAGCCAGTCGGGTGATCTGCGCCTCGAGAGCGTCCTGGCGCTTGGTGAGGGGGTTGAGCTTGGCCTGTGCGACAATGAGGCCTTCGTAGCTGTAATGGGTCGCCACCAGGCGGGAGATGGCGGGAATGCGCAGTTTGCGCTCGGCTTGTTCGCGGGCTTCGGCGTCGGGTTGCTTGGGGTCGGGGTAGAGGGCGAACCAGCTTTGGACACTGTGGAGCAGATCCGGGTCATGGTTCATCTCATCATACTTGATGAGCGCTCCTCCGAAGATGAGTTGGGGAATGAGCACCAGCGGGACAAA
>JBILWF010000316.1:0-4372 GCA_044370075.1 Chthoniobacteraceae bacterium
GGAGTTGGAAAAATCCGCGGCGGCCACGGGACCATGCCAGCCTTCAACCAGACCGGAGTTCGGCCTGGTTCTCCCGCAAAGCACGCGCACCATGTTGGCGCTTACCCCGCTACCGACCGCCGCAAGAAGCATCACCTGAATACAATAGCGGATGCGCACCCAGCGAAACCGGGCGGCTGTCCACCAAATCGCGGCGGCGAAAGCGGCAACCCCTCCGAAGTCGCCCCAGTGCCCGATCGCGTGCGCCACGCGCAAACTCGCCTCGTCCGTGTTCTGCCGCACGAGGTGCTCAACCGGCGCATCAGCGCAAAAACTGGCGGCCAGGAGGGCTCCCGCCAGCATCAAACCAATTCCAACCAGAACTTTGCGCCGTACCGCGGGATACCTGAATTCCGCCGCGGGCGACAGGTTCACCATCTCGAGGGCTGGGCAATGTGCTGAAATACGACGGTTCATTGTGGTAGCGCTTCGATTTGGGAAATATTCGCTCGATCCACCTTGCTCACTCGCGCCCTTTATTGGCTCATGAACTCGGGATCGGCAATCTCTGGAATCGTTACAAATTCGCGAAGCGCGCCCAAGCTGGCCGTGGTCATCAGCGCTTTGACCTTGCTTACCCTGATTTTGCTTTGCCTGGGCAACAGCGCCCTGCCGCTCATTGACCGGGATGAACCTCGCTTCGCCGAGGCCTCGCGCGAAATGCTTCAAAACGGCAACTGGACTCTGCCGCGTTTCAACAACCAACCCCGGTACGACAAGCCCCCGCTCGTCTACTGGATGCAGGCTTTCTGCTATAAAGCGCTAGGGCAAAACAATTTTTCCGCACGCCTCCCCTCCGCCGCGTGCATGGCTCTGTGCGTGGCGCTCGTGAGCCTTTGGGCCGCCTCCCTCACTCGCGATCCGCAAACCGCCTCGAGCGCCGCCCTGCGCGCAGGGGCGATGTTCGCCCTCTGTCCGCAGGTCTTCGTCCATGGAAGAGCGGCTGTCGCGGATCCGCCGATGGTGCTTTTTTTTGTGGCATCCGCGTGGGCCGGGTGGCGCTGGCTCCGCGGGCCGACCGTCGCACGGTGCCTCCTTTTTTGGGTCCTCCTTGCCCTTGGTTTTCTTGCAAAGGGTCCCGTGGCGTGGATTCCGCTGGGCATGGTGCTTCTGGGACTCCGCCGCCCTGCGGAGGCGGGGCGGCGCAACCCGCCCGGATTCCAATGGATGCTTGGAATTTGCGTGCTGCTGCTGCTCATCGGGCTCTGGGGCGTACCTGCCCTGATCCAAACGCAGGGTGAATTTGCCCGCGTGGGCCTTGGCAAACACGTCGTCGCCCGTTCACTCGTCTCCCTTGAGGGCCATGGAGCACGCTCCTTCGCCGGGTATCTTCTTTCGCTCCCGTTTTACTTTCTCACCATTTTCATAAGCTTTGCCCCATGGGCGTGGTGGCTTCCCCCGGCACTTCCTGTTCTTTGGAGAACCACCTCTGCCGAAGTCGCATACCTCTGCTCCGGGGTCTGGATCACCTTTGGTGTGTTCACCGTAAGCCGGACCAAGCTCCCGCATTACACGCTCCCGGCTCTTCCTCTTCTGGCCATTCTGCTGGCCCTTTGGTGGGAGTCCGCACGCAGCGCGCGCTTGTGGAAAAACACGACCCTCGCCACCTTTGCCCTTTTTGTTTTTCTGCCCGCAAGTTTCCGGGGAATCGCGGGATTGTCCGTGACCGAAAACCTTTTGCACAAACTCACTCCTCAGTTGGGTTCAGAGACCCAAGTGCGCTTGGTTGACTATGAGGAACCGAGTCTCATTTGGGGACTGCGCTCAAGGATCAATGACTTTCCCGGCAGACTTGCCCCGATGGAGGTGAATGCCTGGCTCGAAAGCCACCCGGGAAACGTTTGCATCCTGACTGCGGAAGCCGCGCAGGGTATCGTGGGTGCGCGCACAGTCGCACAGGCCAGTGGATGGAATTTTGCAAAAGGCAAGCGGCTGACACTCGTGGCCCTCGTCTGCCGTTCCCACCCCGAGGGTTCACCGACCGGAGAGTAGCACCAGTACCCGGCGGCCGTGCCGGTCCACCTGCAAAAGAGCGCCTCCTTGGTTGCGTTTGAGCGCAGAGGCGAGCGCCGCGAAGCAGTCCGTGCCGCCCTTCACCGGGCGTCCCTCCACTTCCAGAATCAAGTCTCCCGCCTGCATTTCCGATCGGGCCGCGATACTGCCGGATTCGACTGTTTCGATGCGGGCGCCCCCCCCTTTGGCATCCCGCAAGGCCAGTCCGTAGTGAGCGTTTTTGGGGGACGAGTCCTGCGCCGAGGGCGTGCTTTCGGACTTTGCCCCCGGTTTTTCAGGAAGTGCACGGGGGGTCACACTCAGCGTCTTGGTTGTGCCAGAGCGCCAAATTCCGAGCTTCACGGGCCGGCCCACCGCCCGCGTGAAAAGCTCCCGCTGCAAATCCGCAGACCCATGTACCCTCAGCCCGTCGACGGTTTGCACCACATCACCGGGTCGCACATCAGACTGCATCGCGGGACTCTCCGGGTCTATCGAGAGCACCACCGCACCCGACTCGGCCGCGGCAAGGCGCTGCTGCAAACCCGCACTTTCCCCGAGTGTTTCCACGCGAAACCCGAACCACGGACGCCGCAGCGTGCCCGATTCCGCAATCTGCGCCACGGTGGCCTTTAAAAAGTTGGAGGGTACGGCGAAGGCCAGTCCGCGATCGGAGCGCGCAATAAGCGTATTCATGCCGATCACCTTTCCCTGCAAATCCAGCAACGGTCCGCCGCTGTGCCCGGAGTTCACAAACGCATCGGTCTGCAGATAATCTTCATACAGGGGCAGCACGCTCGAAGGGGCCAGCAGGCGGGTCCGATTTTTTCCACTTAACATTCCCGAGCTGAAAGACCACTCCTGTCCAAACGGGGCACCAATCGCAAAAACGCTCTGCCCCACACGCAGTGCGTCGCTGTCACCAAATTCCAGAAAAGGCAACCCGCGGGCCTCCACACGCACCACCGCGATGTCCGAGCGTTCATCCTCCCCAACCAAACGCCCCGCGAGGCGCCGGTTGTCTTGGAAACGGACAGTGATGTGGCGTGCCCCCGCAATGACATGCCGGTTGGTGACAATAATGCCGTCGGCTCCCACCACAAAGCCCGACCCCTCGCTGTGCAAACCGGGGCGCGGAGACCCATGTGGCTCGGAGTGCGACTCGGGATGCCGCCCTGGCTGGGACGGTTCCTCCTCCGGAACGCGCTCCGGCCATGCGGGATGGATATCCACCTCCAAAACAACCACCGCCGGCGCGGCTTTCTCAAAAACCTGAATCCTGCGGGCTTCGATGGCGAGAGCGGGTGAATCAGGCTCGCCAACCTTCCCCGGTGATGCCGGGCCCTGCGCCAAAAGGCCCCCCGCGCAGCAGATGCTGCACAACACATTCATGGAATACCGACTGTGCGTCACGTCCGTACCCAACATTTCATACCGCCCCCGTGCAAGGTTTTCCGGAATGCCCGTGTCCGGCAGAATTTCCGCGTTGGAAGCCCCCCGCGTTGACTTCGCTGCCGCACTCCGTAGCGTGCCCCACCCATGGCTGGACTTGTCATCAAACCGCGCGCACGCATTTTTCACGGACACGACTGGGTTTATTCCACCGAAATTCTCAAGACCTTTGGCGAGCCCGAGGACGGCGGGGTTGTCTCCCTGAAAGACGGCCGGGACAAGCTTTTGGGCACAGCGATTTACAATAGCCGCTCGCAGATCGTGGCGCGTCGCTTTTCCCGCCAGCGGCAGGATCTGGATCCGGACTTTTTCAAGCGCCGCATCGCGCTGGCACTCGAATACCGCAAACGGCATGGACTGGCACAGGAGCTCGGTCGCATCGTGTGGAGCGAGAGCGACGGACTGCCCGGGGTCATTATCGACCGCTACGGGAAGGATTACGTGCTGCAAACGCTCACCCTCGCAATGGACATGCGGCGGGATCTTATCGCCGGCGCCCTTCACGAACTGGTACAGCCGCGCACGATTATCGAGCGAAACGATTCGCCCATCCGCAAAGCCGAGGGCCTCGAACCGCGCTGCGCCGTTCTGCACGGTCCAGATCCCACCCCGCAATGGCTCGAAGTCAACGGCCTGCGTTTTGAAATCGACCTGTTCACCGGGCAGAAAACCGGCTTTTACCTCGATCAACTCTCCAATTACGGCGCAGTGTCCGCGTACGCGGCAAACCGCTCGGTGCTAGACTGCTTCTGCAACCAGGGTGCGTTCGCCCTACACTGCGCCAAAGCGGGAGCGAAAGCGGTCACGGCCGTGGATGTGAGCGCCGAGGCCATCTCCTCCACGGTGCGCAATGCGAGCGCCAACCAGCTTCCGGTTCAGGCGGTGGAGG
>JBILWF010000317.1:0-4366 GCA_044370075.1 Chthoniobacteraceae bacterium
TTCGAGAAGTCGACGGCCGTGGGAATGTGGCCGGATTTGAAGGACTCCGAACCATTGACGTCGATAACGACCACCTTCTTTTCCGCTATTGCCTTCTTGAGTTCTGCAATGCTGATGTCCGGGAAATCACCCGCGAAGACAGCGAGGGTCGAGAGCGCGATGGCGCTGAGGGTAACGAGGAATCTTTTCATGGATTTGGGGGATTATTGAATGAACTGAGTTTTGGAGTTTCTCCACTTCGGAAGTCGCCACAACAGCGCCCGAAGCGCTGCCTATCCAGCGCCGAAAACGCAGCCGGTAACAAGCAAAAAGCCCGCCGCTGGCGGGTTCCTTGATGCAACCGCAGCTGTGCCCGCACCGGAAACGGCCCGCATGCACTCAACCCGCCTGCACCGCCCACACAAACCATGCAACCATGACCGCCCCTATCACCACGCGCGCCACGCCCGCGGCGAAACTGCCCACAAGCGTCCCCCAACTGGCACGCAAAGCCGCGGGGAAATCTTTTCCCGAGAGCATCTCCACGGCCACCACACCGGAGGGCGGGCCGAGCAAAATACCGGGCAATCCCCAAAAAAAACCCACCGCCAAACCGCCGATTGCCCCAAGGGGCCCATATTTGCTCGCCCCGAAACGACGCGCGCCCGCCGCTACGAAAAAGAAATCCACCAAATATGAGGCCGCCACCAACCCCCCCAGCCCCAGAAGCATTCCCCAGCCCAGATGCGTATCCGGCCCCGCCAAAAACCACTCGTACACGCAAGCTCCCGCCAAAATCAGGGCAGTTCCCGGCAGCATGGGTAAAACCGTTCCCAACAGGCCCGCAAACATGCAAAGCGCAACAATGCCCCACAAGACCGCCTTCCAAAACCCGAGAGCAACGAGCTCCGCGGCGGGGGCAAAGGACGAAACATCGATCCAACCGCAACTCTGCGGGGGAGAAAAAAAATACGCTGAAAGCAAGTTAAGCACGGTGAAATTGGGGAAAATCGAGGCGCTCTCCGGCCCGGGCTCCCGCGGAAAGGGCTTGCCCCCCCCACGTGCCTCCCTCACCCTTGCGCAAATAGGCCCCGGGCGCTAGTAGGGAAAAGGTTCCTCTGTTTTCCGCGCCCCCCGGGCCCCCTGTTAAGCATCTTGACCTATGGCACTCGCAACCGGATCCAAAGCCCCCGAATTCACCCTCAAAACCAAAACCGCGGACGGACTGCAGGATATCCGCCTCTCCGACAACTTTGGGCAGCGCAACACGGTGTTACTCTTTTTTCCCCTCGCCTTCACCGGCGTATGCACCACGGAAATGTGCGATATCAGTAAAGGCCTGGGCGCCTACGACGCCCTCAATGCTCAGGTGATCGGAATCAGCGTTGACAGTCCCTTCGCTCAGGAAGCTTGGGCGCAGAAAGAGGGGATCCGCATTCCGCTGGCCAGCGATCTCAACAAGGAGGTGGCTAAAGCCTACGACGTGTTGCTAGCGGATCTTGTCGGGATTGGTTCCGCATCGGCACGCGCCGCGTTCGTCATCGACAAGGAGGGAGTGGTCCGTTATGCGGAACAAACTCCTACCCCCCTTGAGCTTCCGTCTTTTGATTTAATCAAGGCGACGCTCGCCCAACTCGCCTGACCTGAAACTCGGTGTCCGGGACCAGGAAAAAACGCATCCTTTTTCTCCCGGATTAGATCACTGCGGGCGGCACCTCAGGGCCGGGAGCGCCGGCCAAGTATCCGCGCAGCCTCGCTGCTTACACAGAGCGGGTTTCTCGCTGGATTGCCCGTCACTCGGACAGACCCGCTGCTTGGAACACCTGTCCTTTTTTCTTGCCGCCCCCAGTGCTGCCCCCATTTTTTGCGCATGAATGCTCCCTCCCATAACGAGTCTCCTTGGTGGAAAGACCTCACTCCCTACCACTGGTTCGTCTTCACCGTTGCCTCCCTCGCGTGGCTCTTCGACTGCCTGGATCAGCAACTCTTCCTCTTGGCGCGGCAGGGTGCAATGAAGGCCCTTCTGCCCCCGGAAATGGATGCGAAGCAGTACGGCGGGTATGCTACCGCCATCTTTGTCGCCGGATGGGCAACGGGAGGACTCATTTTCGGGGCGGTGGGCGACCGGATCGGCCGGGCGCGGACACTGACGATCACGGTACTGCTCTACTCCGTGTGCACCGGCTTGTCGGCCTTTTCCACGGGCTGGCAGGATTTTGCAATCTACCGGTTTGTGACCGGTCTGGGCGTCGGGGGGGTCTTCGGACTGGCAGTGGCGTTGGTGGCTGACAGTTTGCCGGAGCGCTCGAGAACTGGGGCTCTGGGCACTCTTCAAGCGCTTTCCGCCGTGGGAAACATTACAGCTGGTCTCGTCAGCATGTCATTAGGACAGTTGGGAGCGGCGGGAAAAATCAACCAGGCGGATGCATGGAAAATTATGTTTTTGGTGGGATCCCTTCCCGCGTTCCTGTGTGTGTTCATTCAAATGCGTTTGAAGGAACCGGTCAAATGGGTGGAGGCGCGTGCGGCGGGGCGCTTAAGCGGTGCCAAGTTCGGCTCGTATGCCTCGCTTTTTGGGGAGAGCCGGTGGCGCAAGCCTGCGTTGCTCGGTATGCTACTCTGCGTGGCCGGAGTGGTGGGACTGTGGGGGGTGGGGTTTTTTAGTCCGGAACTGGTGGGTGACGTCATCACGCGTTCGCTAAAGGAAAAAGGAGTCGCCGACGCGGTCATCGCAAATGAAAAAACCTTCTGGGTTGGCATTAACTCGATTGTACAAAACCTCGGGGGCTTTGCGGGGATGCTCTTCTTCACAAAACTGGTACAGAGAGTCGGCCGCAAAATTTCTTTTGTGTTTGCGTACATCGCCGCCTTTGCAGCGACTTTTGCCTACTTCAGGCTTTTTAATGGGATGCAGGACATCTGGATGAGCAGTGTCATGGGGTTTTGCCAGCTGGCTCTATTCGCCGGATTCGCGATCTATCTGCCCGAGTTGTTCCCTTTGCGTCTCCGCAGCACGGGCGTGAGTTTCTGTTACAATGTGGGGCGCTTTATTGCCGCCAGCGGCCCCTTCACTCTGGCTGTTCTTCAAAAACAAATCAGCGATCAGGCGATCGCAAAGCTTGGGGAGACAGCGGATGCTGCCGCGAAAGCCGCCGCGAAGCTTGAAGCCTTCCGCGATGCCTGCGGCTATGTCAGCGCCGTGTTCTTGCTCGGGCTGCTCGCCCTGATCTTTCTGCCCGAGACCAAAGACCGCCCCCTGCCCGAAGACGCCACAGCGCGATGAGCACTCCATCGGGGAAAAAAGCCGCAAGGTTTGCATTAGGGATTTTTCCTCGCGCCTTTGCCCTTGTGTGTCCGGACAGCCACCCTCATCCTTCCCACCCTTTTTAATCTATGGGCAAACAATACAACAAAATCGAAAAACGCCGGCGCCGCGCCGCCTATCTGGAACGGAAAAAGGCCAAGTCCAAGTTGCCAGTCGTGAAGACCAAGACGCGCCGCGCCTCCAAAAAATCCGAGGCCGTCGCAGGCTGATCTGCTCCGGAGGCGCGCTACCCGGGGAACCGCGCTCCCAGACACAGCAAGCAGCGCATGAGCGCCGCATTCCATGCGGCGCTCTTTTTGTATTATACCCGCCAAGGCACAGCGCTGGTTTCGCCGGGAGGAAATCCGCCCGGAAGGGAATCCCGCTACGCCAGCGCATCCGTCACCACCTTGCCGTGGACATCCGTGAGACGGTAGCGCCTTCCCTGAAACTTATACGTGAGCAGCTCGTGGTCGATCCCCAGAAGGTGAAGAATCGTTGCCTGAAGATCGTGCACATGCACTCCACCGCTGGCCACATTGTAGCCCAACTCATCCGTTTCACCGAGCACGCTTCCTGCGCGAACGCCTCCCCCCGCCATCCACATGCTGAAGCACCGCGGGTGGTGATCCCGACCGAAGTTCTCGCTGAGCTTGCCCTGGCAGTAGTTGGTGCGGCCGAATTCCCCCCCCCAGATCACCAGCGTCTCCTCGAGCATTCCGCGCTGTTTAAGATCAAGCAGCAACGCCGCGCATCCGCGGTCGGTTTCCCCGCACAGCCTCGGAAGATTTTTGGGAAGCCCGCCATGATGGTCCCAGTCTTGGTGATAAAGCTGAACAAAGCGCACCCCGCGCTCCGCCAACCGGCGCGCCTGCAAACAGTTCGCCGCAAAGGTTCCCGGTGTGCGTGAATCGGGGCCGTACAGATCGAACGTGGCGTCCTTTTCCGAGGAAAGATCGGTCACCTCGGGTATGCTGGTCTGCATCCGAAAAGCCATCTCGTAGTTGGCGATGCGGGCCTCGATTGCGGGATCCGGAGCCGTCTCCATCCGGTGCCGGTGCAGTTGCGCTATCCGGTCGAGCA
>JBILWF010000318.1:0-4364 GCA_044370075.1 Chthoniobacteraceae bacterium
CGGGCAGCCGGTCGTCGCGCTTCCGGAAGAGATCACGGCCCCCCCTGGATTCAAGGTGCAGCA
This sequence comes from Chthoniobacteraceae bacterium, assembly GCA_044370075.1. Classification (GTDB taxonomy): domain Bacteria; phylum Verrucomicrobiota; class Verrucomicrobiia; order Chthoniobacterales; family Chthoniobacteraceae; genus Chth-196. The sequence goes on from JBILWF010000318.1 coordinate 64, forward strand.
CCTTTATACGGTGCCCAGGGCGCAGGAGGGTTCGTGGGTGTCGATGACCGTGGATCAAAAAGGTAGGCTCATATGCGGCGACCAGTACGGGGGGCTGTATCTGGTGACTCCTCCATCCGTCGGGCAGAGTGGGGAGACCAAGGTGGAGGCGCTTGATGTCAACATTGGAGGAGCGCACGGGCTGCTCTACGCGTTCAATTCCCTGTATGTGATGATCAACGAAAAGGGTGCCCCGCAGGCGGCGGGCAAAGTGCCCGGGCTCTACCGCCTTAAGGACAAAGACGGCGATTCACACTTTGAGGAACCGGTGCTCCTTGCGGAAACGGCTGGTGGCGGCGAGCACGGCCCGCATTCGCTTCAACTTTCCCCGGACGGAAAGAGCATCTTTTTTAACGGGGGCAACCATGTCGATCTGCCGAAGAATCTTAATGCCTCCCGTTTGGCAAATCGTTCGTGGGACGAGGACCACATACTGCCCCGGATGTGGGACGCCAATGGGCATGCGCGCGGGAAACTCGCACCCGGCGGGTGGATTTGTAAAAGCGATCCAGAGGGGAAAAATATCGAGCTCTTCTGCATGGGCTTCCGCAATGAGTTCGACTTTGCATTTGATTCCGCTGGAAGGCTTTTCTCTTACGATGCTGATATGGAGTGGGACATCGGATCCCCGTGGTATCGGCCTACGCGGATCAATCATTGCGTGAGCGGCGCGGATTTTGGATGGCGCAGTGGGAGCGGCAAATGGCCCACGTACTACGAGGATAGCCTGCCTTCCTGTGTGGACATCGGGCCGGGGTCGCCCACGGGAGTCGTTTCCGGAACCGGTGCAAAGTTCCCTGCCAAATACCAGCGCGCGATTTTTGCCAACGACTGGACCTACGGAACGATGTACGCCATTCACGTGCAGCCGACAGGGGCGGGCGTGAAGGCGACCAAGGAGGAATTTATTTTCGCCAAGCCGCTTCCTCTGACGGATGTGATTATTCACCCGAAGGACGGGGCGATGTATTTCATGATTGGTGGACGGCGCACGCAGGGCGCACTGTACCGGGTCACGTACGAGGGCCCCGAGAGCACGGCTCCCGCCGCGCCGCAGGCTCTCACCGCGGAGGAAAAGCAGCGTGAGGAGATCGAGAAGTTCCACGGGGCTTCCGCATCCTCCGAGGTGGTGGGTAAGGTGTGGAGTGCGCTGGGTTCGTCCGACAGGAATCTGCGTTTTGCGGCCCGCGTGGCCCTGGAACACCAGCCGGTGGCATCGTGGGTGGAAAAGGCGCTTTCCGAGAAGGACGCTCAGACGCAGATCGAGGCATTGATTGCGCTGGCTCGCGTGGGACGAACCGAAACGCACGTGGCCAAGCCCAATCCCGAGGTAAAACCCGCGCCGGGTTCGTCCTCGGCGGCCGTCGGGCCGACGGGCGGAGCGGATGCAAAGTTGCTGGAGCGCGTGCTGGAGTCTCTCGGACGGATCGATTGCGCGAAGCTAAGCGGGGACCAGCAACTGCAGTTGGCGCGGGCATACCAGCTGGCATTTACCCGGTTGGGAAAACCCGACGCACCGGTCTGTGCGAAGGTGGCTGCGCATTTGGATGCGTTCTATCCTTCCAGAGACGATTCTCTCAACCGGGAGCTGTGCCAGCTTCTTGTCTTCCTCGATTCAAAGACGGTTGTGGCCAAGACTCTGGGGCTGATTGCGACAGCGCGTGCCGATGATGCGGCAATCGCATCGGAACAGCTTCTGGACCGCAATTCCAACTATGCGCGCGCGGCGCATGAAGCACACTCCAGCCGTCCCAACAGCCAGCAAATAGCCTTTATTTTTGCACTACGAAACTGCACCGCGGGATGGACTCCCGAGCTGCGAAAAACATTCTTTTCCTGGTTCCCTGTCATTCAAAAATGGAAGGGGGGCAACAGCTTTAAAGGCTTTTTGGAGAACACCCGCAAGGAGTCGCTGGCTCTGGTGGAATCCGAAAGCGAGCGTACAGCGCTGGACACGCTCTCCAAGAGCAAGGACAGCGGTTTGCCCTCCGACATCACACCACCCAAGGGACCGGGTCGCGCGTACACCACCGAAGAGATCGTCAAACTGACGCAGGGCGGACTCAAAGGGCGCGATTTTGCTGTGGGCAAAAACCTGTACGCCGCGACGATGTGCGCAACCTGCCACCGGTTTGGGGGAGATGGAGGCAGTATCGGGCCGGACCTCACGGGAGCCGGCAACCGGTACAGCATCCGGGATTTGGTGGAGAACATTACCGAGCCGAGCAAAGTAATCAGTGACCAGTATGGATCGCACTTGCTGGAGACAAATGACGGTTCACTGGTCGTGGGTCGGATTATCAGCGAGGACGGTGGCAAACTGAACGTCATGACCAATCCGTTTGCGCCCGCGCTGCTGACCACCGTTCAGGTCAGGGATGTCCGCAGCCGCAAGGATCACCAGGTGAGCATGATGCCCCCGGGCCTCATCAACACGTTAAACGAGGAGGAATTGAAGGACTTGCTCGCGTACCTGCTCAGCGGGGGAAACTCACAGGATAAGATGTTCGCAAGATAGGCCTTTGCAGGCGCCCGCGGACCCGATTCCGCGGTGCGGCCTTGCCGGAAAGGCAGAGATACGCGGGATGTGGGGACTCGTTCTCTGCCGTCCGGAGGCATACGTGCGGAGGGATCAGTAAGGATGCGGATGGGGGCCGAAGTCTCGGTTAATTTGCGTCAAGAAACGCCGCGGGACTTTTTAGGCCGTTGGACGGTGGAGACCCCTCGCCCTCTCGTTCGGCGTTAGTGAATTGAGAATGCGTGTGGTTTGACCCATACACCCGGTGTCTCTAGCCTGCTGCATGGCCGGAAGTCGGCCTTTTGCTGAACCACCGTCATGTCATGAGTCAGAACTACAAGGATTCGCTTTTATTGCCGAAGACCGATTTCCCGATGAAGGGAGATTTGGCGAAGCGGGAACCCGAGAGACTTTCAGTTTGGGAAACCGAAAACTTGTACGCGAGCATTCAAGCCGCCCGCGAAAGTGCCCCTCTTTTTGTGCTTCACGACGGTCCGCCGTTTGCCAATGGCGACGTGCATATGGGAACGGCGCTCAACAAGGTCTTGAAAGATTTCATTGTGAAATCCAAAACGATGGCTGGATTTCGTGCTCCGTTCGTGCCCGGTTGGGACTGTCACGGGTTGCCCATCGAATTCAAGGTGGTCAAGGAGTCGCGGGGTCTCAGCCCTGCGGAGGTGAGAAAACGTTCGGCGGAGTACGCTCTGAAGTACGTCGACATCCAGAGGTCCCAATTCAAGCGTCTCGGAGTTCTGGGTGACTGGCAGCGTCCTTACCTGACGATGGACCCGGCCTACGAGGCGGACATTCTTCGGGCTTTCGCAGGCTTTGTTGAGAAGGGTCTGGTTTATCAGAGTAAGAAGCCGGTTTTTTGGAGCACCGGAGCGCAAACCGCTCTGGCGGAGGCGGAGGTGGAGTATGCGGACAGGGAGGATCCGGCGATTTTTGTCGAGTTCGGGTGCGTGTCCGGTCCGCTGGCGGGACAGGCGTCGATGGTTATCTGGACGACGACCCCGTGGACCTTGCCGGCAAACGTGGCCGTTGCGGTTCATCCAGAGGAAACTTATGTGGTGCGGCGCGTGGCGGTGTCGGGCAGGGAGCGTCTCCTGCTGGTTGCTGAAAAACTGTGGGAGGCATTTCAAAGCGCCACGGATGCTGTGATTTTGGACGCGGAAAATTTTCCCGGTAAAGAGCGATGGAAGGGATGCGATTTGGCCGGGATGGAATTGGCGCACCCTTTTCTGCCGCGGCGTTCTGCAGTGATCACTGCGGAGTTTGTGACCATGGATACCGGGACGGGGCAGGTGCACATCGCGCCCGGGCATGGAGCGGATGACTACGTTGCGGGTGTGCAGAATGGGCTGCCCATACTTTCGCCGGTGGACGATCACGGGCGGTTCACTTGTGAGGTGGGTGTTGCCGATTGGGAGGGGCGGAATGTTTTTGAAGCCAACCGAGACGTGATTGCGCTGCTGCGTGCGCGGGAGGTGTTGTTGGGTGAGCAGGTCTATCATCACAGTTATCCGCACTGCTGGCGTTCCAAGACGCCGATCGTATTTCGTGCGGTGGAGCAGCTTTTCATTCGGGTGGATGCCCTTCGATCGGATGCGCTCCATGCGGTGGACAAAGTGGAATGGGTTCCGGCATGGGGACGCAACCGCATTGCGGGGACGGTGGAGTCGCGGCCGGATTGGTGTATCTCGCGGCAGCGTTCCTGGGGTGTGCCGCTGCCCGTGTTTTACCG
>JBILWF010000319.1:0-4361 GCA_044370075.1 Chthoniobacteraceae bacterium
CGTTTGCTGGTTTGTGGAGACCGCTCGGACATGGGGTGCGTTGCGTTGCAACCCGGACATTAGATGCGGACTAGGTTGAGCAGAAGAAATATTGAATACGTGAGCGAGGGGCTGCGGTGCAGCGCAGTTTAGTTTGGACACGCGGGGAGTGTGCGGGTGCCCCTGGGGGAGTGGCTTGTCTTCCGACGGAAGGGCCGGCGGACGAGGTTCAGGGATTCACGGGACCGGGCACCTGTCTCGGGGAACGCGGTGTTGTCCGGCGCGCTGTCCTACCCGGTAGGAAAGAGACATGGAATGTCAGATGAGAGAGGTGTGCCTACGTGGGGGTGGGGCGCGCAAGGGGGAAGCGGGAATTTTTTGCGACGGAGCAACTGCCGCGACGGAGCCGGTGCCTGCGAAGATTGTGATTGTTGCCCGTAGCGCCTCCCAGTGGTACTTTTGTGCTATGACGGTCACGCTTGCTCAGATTCATAAGGATCCGGCGATTCTGGATCGGGCGATTGCCAGTCAAGAGACGCTCGAAATCCTGTCCTGCGGCGAAGTCGCCGCCACATTGATGCCCCGGCGTGTAATCGCAATGGAGCAGGCGAAACAGGAAATGGCACGGAGGTTTGCTGCACCGGATTGGAATTTCGCAGTGGGAACCCCGCGCACCCGCGAGGAGCGTAATGCGCGCTCCTGATTGCTTTATCGACACCAACATTCTGCTCTACGCCGTCAGCACCTTCCCAGCTGAAACGGCCAAGGCTGAAGCTGCCCGGAGTCTGATTCAAAATACTCACTGGGGGTGGTCGTCCCAGGTCGCCGCTGAGTTCATTCGCGCTGCTTCGTCCAAAAAGAACAGCACGATGAGTCGCGCGGAGGCCAGCAAGTGGGTGGCACTCTGGATGGCCTATCCGATGGTGCCGGTTGATGGGACATTGGTTCTTGAAGCAGCGGCACTAGGGGATCGTTTACAAATCTCCCATTTTGATTCTCAGATTTTAGTCGCCGCAAACCGACTTGGCTGTGAGCTCGTTTATTCTGAAGACCTTGGCCACGGACAGAAGTATGGCGACGTGCAGGTATGCAACCCGTTTTTGTTGCCACTGTAGCGCTTTCTCGCTGTGAGCCGCAGCGTGGAGGGTCTTCATCTTCACCGTCGCTTCATTGTCTGCGGAGAGCTGGCGGTTGATGACGTCGGGGTCCCGGGTCGGCGCGGCGACCTGATCCGAGGTGCGCAGCAGTTTGGCCGTGACAGCGGGCGCGAACGCGTGGGGTGTGTCCGGGGCGTTCCATGCCATCGGCGACGATCTTGTCGGGAAGGGTATCGCGACCCAAGCGCTGCACAGCCTGACAGGCGGTGAGTTGCAGACGGCCGAGGCCAGGTATCCACGGCCTTGTCGCTTTGCGGAGAATCCCAAGAACCGCACCCTCTGCACTGCGCCTACTTCCGGGACACGTGTTCGTCCCACTCCGTGATCTTCCAGACGTCCGCTTTGAGCTCGAAGCCCAAGGTGATTTCGGTGTTCCCGCGCGCGATTTTCTTGCCCGCGTATTCGTAGTCGTACTGAAGGCGCACTTTTGCGAAGCGCTCGCTTTGGGGCGTTAATTCGAGGATCCGGATGTTTGTGTAGGTGCGGCGCGGGTAGGCTGTGAGCTTGCCGCGGATACTGGTTTGAATTTCGGCCCGCGCCGCGCTGCCGGAGGGGCTTTTGGCGTACCGCCAGCGCACCGTGTCGTCAAAGAACGCAGCCTCGTCGCGGGGGTCGTTGCTGGCCCAGCTTTGGGCGTAGGATTGGAGAGTGGTTCGCAGTTTTTCAATCTCCGAGGGATCGGGGGCGGGTGCTGCAGGCGCATTCCCTGAGCGGCGCGGGTGCTCCCGGTCAGCCGGAGTAAACTCCAGCGAAGGCGCATCCTCCGAAACGGGAACCAGCACGGCCCGGAATCCGATCAAGCCGCAGGGCATACTCTGCCCCAACCCGGAGCGCGCGGAACCCCTCAACAACTCCTCATAAGCACCCTCTTCATTAAGGTAGCTGCCCCCCCGCACAACGCGGTCGATGCCCTCCGGCGGCCCCACCGGATCCAAAACGGGACCGCTTGGGTCGGCTTCGTAGTCCCCGAACCAGTCCAAACACCATTCCGCGACATTTCCGAGCATGTCCCGGATACCCCATCGGTTGGGGGTTTGCGTTCCGCATTTTCTGGGAAGATCCGGGACTGTCTTCTGCAGACTGAAGTCCAGGCTCGAGGGAACCCGCTCCACGGGCGGGTCCGATTCCGGGCCGCGTCCGGTCCGGCATGCGTATTCCCACTGGGCCTCGGTGGGAAGGGAGTACTTCCACTGGGCGGGAAGCGACCCCGAGCGATGCCCGTGCTCGGTGAGTGCGCGGCAGTACTCGACGGCGTTGTCCCAGCTCACCCAGTACATCGGGTGGGCTTCGGTGGTTTCCCGGTGGAAACCCGGCGGCTTGGTGCCATGGAGTGGCGACACCTCCACAACCCCTATTTCCAAACGCATGCCCAAAGCGGTCCACCGCGCGCAGAGCGTCTGGAGCGAGTCCGGCCCCAAGACGGCCTTCCATTCCCGCTGGCTGGTCTCCGCCTCCGCAATCCAAAAACCACGGGTCAATCGAACACGGTGTGGCGTCTCCCTTTGGAGAATCTCGCGGTCGGCGTCCAGGGCCTTCCGCTCCGCGGCCGTGCTTCCCATCGTAAATTCCCCCGGCGGACAGTAACGGAACCGCGTGCCGTGCGCGTTGACATAAATGTCCCCGGGGCCGGGGGCTGTTTTGCCCTCGTTTTGTGCCTGCATACCGCGGCTGAACAGCGCGAGGGCTCCGACGGCGACCCAGATACGCCACGGGTTTCCATGCCAGACCATTGGGGTTTCCCCCCCCGAATTCTCCCGGCTCGGGGAATCTCCGGGGGAACCGGAATTGCGGGAACGTTCGGTGGGGTATTTCATTTGGCGGAAATTACTTTTGCTTTGAGGGAAAGAATGCCCATTTGCCCGGGTTCGCCCGCTGCGCGCACGCTCATGAGGAGTTTTCCGCGCCGGGGGCGTTCTCCTTCCATCAAGGTGTAGTCCAAAACGTAGTGAGCCTCCGTGGGAGATTTCTCCTCAAAATCGGAAACTTCAAAGCGAGCCTGTTTGTATCGGTTCCAGTCGCCGCGTACATCCGCGAGGACTTTGCTGCGCAGGACATTGCCCGCCGCGTAGTAGTCCACGCGGGCTCCCAGGCACGCGGCGACGCCTTTCTCGTCCCGCAGTTCAATGGCGCGGTGATACTCCCGCACGAGGCTCTCCAGGGACTGTCGCGTTTCCGCAATCCCGCTGCCCTGCGGTACGGGCGCCTCGATGCGGGTGCCCCCGAGTCCGCGAGAGTCCCCGTTCCGGAGATCGGGTGCCCGCAACACGATGTCCTGGTCCGCTTCCAGTGCAACCACGCTTGGTTTTTGCGCGCCTCCGGTAAGCTCCGTTACCCGGCGTGCGAGGTATTCCCGGATCTCGTCCAAGTGGACGGCCCCATCGTGGTTGGAGTCCGCCTTCCGGTCCCGGATTCCCTCGATCAGGCACGCTGTGAAGACGCCGTTTTTCCATTCGCCGGACTCCAGGGCGTACTGTGCTCCGCCCGAGGCGCCGATCACATTCACCCCGCGCAGGGTTCCCGGGAGGCGGAACATTTCCTCGACGTAACGCGCCTGCTGGATGCCGGAAATCAGCGGTTTGTTTCGGGGCGCCATGCCGCGCGTTTGAATCGCGCGGACCCCCGCCAGCAGCGTGCCGGGTTCGCCGCGGGATAGAATCGCCTCGTCGCGCTCACCCATCAGACCCGCATGACAGGTGTCCAGGAGGATCAACCGCCGCAGGGAGCGGCTTTGCCCCAGCGTGGCGACGATTTCATTCAGCGTAAACCCGCCCGCGTTCATGTCTTCGACCTGAAAATCGTATCCGGCAAAGCGGTACTCGAACTGCTTGTCCAGAAAACCGTGCCCGGCGCAAAACCAGATCACCTCGTCGCTTTCCCGGGCCTCGCGCAAAAACTGTCCCACCTTGGAGAGCGCATCGCGGTTTACCGCATCGTCCGTGAGTAAGAGCACCTCGCTCTTTCCCGGATGCGCCGCTTCGAGCGCTGCGGCAACCTCCCGGGCGTCTTTGGCCGCGAACTCCAGGTTCAGTCCCTGCTCGCGGTACCGGGAAACCCCCATGGCCACAATGTAGCGGCGCGGGGACGCCTGACCCCGGGTCAAAATCGTCCGGAAGCGCAATGCATCGCTGGAACGCCCCAGCGTATCGAGAGCGACGATCTCGACCCAGTTTTGGCCTTCGGCCAACCGAACGGTGCGTTCCTGATCCCCTTCGAGCCCACCGGCCG
>JBILWF010000320.1:0-4325 GCA_044370075.1 Chthoniobacteraceae bacterium
CAAAATCGAAGAGGCCATCGTCCAGAACGATCTGGTGGCCGCCAGCGTGCTCTCCGGAAACCGCAACTTCGAGGCGCGGGTGCATCAGAATATCAAGGCCAACTTCCTGATGTCGCCCCCTTTGGTCGTGGCATTTGCACTAGCCGGCTCCATCGACATGGACCTCTCGAGCGAGCCGCTTGGAACCGGCTCGGACGGCAAACCCGTGTACCTGAGCGAACTCTGGCCTTCGCTCAGCGAGATCCGCGAGGCCATGACCTCGGCCCTCTCGCCCGAATCCTTCCGCCGCCTGTACACGGATTTCGCCAGCCAGAATCCCAAGTGGAACGAAATCCCCTCCACCACGGGAATGACCTACCAGTGGGATGCCCAAAGCACCTACATCCAGGAACCCCCCTTCTTCACAAACTTCGCCACAGAGGCCGGACACATCGCCGAAATCTCCGGCGCGCGCCCGCTCGGCATCTTTGGCGATTCAGTCACCACCGACCACATCTCGCCGGCCGGCGCCATCAAGAAAACATCCCCCGCGGGCAAGTTCCTGCTCGATCACGCCGTGTCCTTCGAAGACTTCAACAGCTACGGATCCCGCCGCGGAAACGACCGGATCATGACCCGGGGAACCTTCGCCAATGTACGCATCAAAAACTTGATGGTGCCCGGCGTAGAGGGCGGCGTGACCGTGCATTATCCGTCCCGGGAGCAACTGGCGATTTATGACGCGGCCATGCGTTACCAGGCGGAAAATACGCCTCTGGTGATTTTCGCAGGCCAGGAGTACGGAACCGGTTCCTCGCGCGACTGGGCCGCGAAGGGCACCGCCCTGCTCGGCGTGAAGGCGGTCGTCGCGCAGAGCTTTGAGCGCATTCACCGCTCGAATCTGGTGGGCATGGGCGTGCTTCCACTCCAGTTTCCCGAGGGAACCAGCGCGCAAAGTCTCGGTTTGGACGGTTCGGAAACCTTTGATTTCTCGGGTTTGGATGACTCCCTTAAGCCCATGAGCACGGTCACCCTCCACATCCACCGCGCCAACGGAACCCACGAGACGGTGGCGCTGCGCAGCCGCATCGACACCGCCATCGAGGTGGACTACTACCGCCACGGCGGCATCTTGCCCTTCGTTCTGCGCCAGCTCCTTGCATCCCCGCACTGATCCGCCTCCCTCTACAAACCCACCCTCCACACATGAAACACGCCACCCCCGCATCCCCCCTCGCGCTCACGGCCCTGCTGGCCGCCGTGTCCCTGCCCCTCTGCGCCCAGGACAAGCCCGCAGAAAAACCCCTCGGTTATCAGGACACTCCCCTCATTCCCGGCACCAAGTGGCATGTACATGACGGCGAGCGCCCCCAACCACGCATCGTCACGCCCGGCAAAACGCCAGCACACGCTCCCAGCGACGCCATCGTACTCTTCGACGGCAAAGACCTCTCGCAATTCAAGCGCAACCCCGATCCAAAACCCAACTGGACCGTCGAAAGCGGAGAGGCCATCAGCGTCAAAGGCAGCGGCTACCTCGAGACTCTCGGAGAGTTCGGACCTGACATACAGCTCCACATCGAATGGGCCGCGCCCACCCCCGCCTCCGGCACGGGACAGGGCAGGGGAAACAGCGGCGTGTTCCTCTTCGGCCGCTACGAAATTCAGGTGCTGGATTCCTACGAGAACAAAACGTATCCCGACGGCCAGGCCTCGGCGCTCTACGGACAGATGCCGCCCCTGGTGAACGCCAGCCGTCCCCCGGGCGAGTTTCAAGCCTACGACATCATTTTTAACGGACCGCGTTTCGTGGATGGAGCCCTCAAAACGCCCGCCTACGTCACCGTCCTGCACAACGGCGTACTTGTCCAGAACCACGTCGAGGTGCTCGGAGGAACAGGCCACAAGAGCCTGGCCAAATACACGCCCCATGGTGAGAAGGGACCGATCCGCCTGCAAGACCACGGCAACCCGGTGCGCTTCCGCAACATCTGGCTGCGGGAATTAAAACCGGTCGACACGCAGTAGGCGCCCCTGCGCCCCCTTCATCCCAAACCGACACCCGCCATGCGCCTGCTGGTCGTCGAGGATGAACCGGATCTGCTCAGCAGCCTGGCCGAGGCCCTGCGCGAGGACGGATATGCCGTCGACCTCGCTGCGAACGGGGAGGACGGCCTCACGAAGGCGCTGTTAGCGGATTATGATGCGTTGGTGCTCGATGTGATGCTGCCGGGCATGGACGGCTTCACCGTGCTGCAGCGTCTGCGCGTAAAAAAGAAAACCCCCGTGCTGATGCTCACCGCACGCGACCAAACCTCCGACCGCGTACGCGGGCTTGACGGGGGCGCGGACGACTATCTGGCCAAGCCCTACGAGTTGCCGGAACTGCTCGCCCGCATCCGGGCCCTGATCCGGCGCACGGCGGGCCAGGCCACCACCGCGATTCAAATCGGAGATATCGTTGTGGACATTGCCGCGCACACCGTGACGCGCCGGGGAACCCTCGTGCCCATGACCGGACGCGAAACCGCGCTGATCGAATATCTGGTGCAAAACCGCGGCCGCGTCATCACGCGTGACCGCCTCTATGAGCACCTGTTCGACGAAAACGACGACAGCCTCTCCAACCTTCTGGACGTGCACGTGTCCCATGTGCGGAAAAAACTGGGACATGATTTCATCACCACCCGGCGCGGCCTCGGGTACTGCATTGGATGAAGCTTCCCGAGTCACTCCGGCTCCGGATTCAAATCTGGCACGGATTTTTGCTGGCCTCGGTGCTGGTTGTGTTCGCATTTGCCGCATACAAATATCAGGATGCAAACGACATACGCCAAATCGACGAACAGCTCACCTACCGCCTCCGGGTGCTGCTTAAAATCCTGCCCCCGCCCCCACCCGCTCCAGCACCGGATTTGCCGCACTCTGCGCCGGCTCCAAAGTCCTTCAAGCTCCCCGCCTCCCGCGCCTCCCTGTTTGATTCCGCAGAAACCCCCTCCTTCTACTACGCATTGTGGGGGCCCGAGGGTGCCTTGCGCAGCACATCCAAATCCGCGCCAAAAGGCGTCGAACTGCCGGTTTTACTCGACGAGGAGACCCATCATTCCGGGGAGCGCACCCGGGAGGAATTCCGGGAAATGTTCACCTTTACCCCATCCGGTGAATGCGTTTTGGTGGGCCGCTCCATTGCGGCGGATCTGGCCGAACTCCGGGCGTATGCACGGTGGTTGGCGGCTCTTTCCGTCGGCGTTTTGATTCTGGGGCTGGCCGTGGGCTGGGCCATCGCAACACGCTCGCTCCACTCGGTTGGCCTAATCTCCGAGACCGCCCGAAAGATCGCCGCAGGCAGCCTCTCCGAACGCATTTCCATTCGCGAAAAACGCAGCGAATTAGGAGTTCTGGCCAACACGCTCAATGAAACCTTTTCCCGAATCGAATGTTCCTTTGCCCGTCAACTCCAGTTCGTCGCAGATGCCGCGCACGAACTGCGGACCCCCGTGGCCATCATTCTGGCCCAAGCCCAGCAAACCCTGAACCGCGAACGGGATCCGGAGACATACAGAAAAGCCTTGGAATCCTGCGTCTCCGCGGCGCGGCGCCTGCGCACGCTAACGGATTGCCTGCTGGAACTGGCCATGCACGACGCAGGGGTTGCCCCCCCCAATCGTGCCGCATGCGACCTCGCCGGGATCGCTCGGGAAGCCACGGATTCGCTGCTGCCCATGCTCCAGGAACGCAGTCTGAACCTCGTCCTGAATTTGCAAAAAACGCTCTGCACCGTGGATCCCCAACAGATCATCCAGCTCATTCTTAATCTGGTCTCCAACGCAGCGGACCACACCCCGCCCGGGGGATGTATTACCGTGCACACCTGGGAGGAAGCCGATTCCGCGCTCCTGCGCGTTCACGATACCGGGGAAGGCATAAGTGCCGAGGCGCTGCCCCGGATTTTTGACCGCTTTTTCCGCGCCGACAATTCGCGCAGCCGCAAAACCGGAGGCGCGGGGCTCGGACTGGCCATTTGCAGAGCTATCGCGGAAGGGCACGGGGCGCAGCTCACCGTCGAAAGCAGTCCCGGCGGGGGCAGCACGTTCACGCTCAAAATTCCAGCACCGCTCCGGGAAGCTCCCGCCTGCTGAGCCAGGATCCGAACGGGTGCGGAGTTCTCTGCTGATCCCCCTACAGTCCATACTTTTTGGAGCGGCGCGGCGCTTTGAAAGCCCCGGCAGCCGAAGCGGGGAGCGTGGCGGGCTCGAATGAAAACAGCTGCTTGTGCGGCGTCGGGATTCACTCGGTGGACGGCAACAAAACACCCGACATTTGCCGCATACCCGCCACGTGCAGCA
>JBILWF010000321.1:0-4321 GCA_044370075.1 Chthoniobacteraceae bacterium
GTCCACCTGCGCCGTCCAAAGGGGGGAGCGCCAGCGCATGATTTTGGTGTTGGACGCATCCTGGCGCGTGTAGACCAGAAACAACCCCTCGGAATGCGACAACCAGTGTTGCTGCGTGGTGTGTGTCACGAGGGGTTGTCCGTCGTCCCATCGCCACGGTTGCTGGGGTTGGTAATGCACGCCGTCTTCACTCACCGCAACATAGCCTCGGTGGTCCTCGGCGCGGATGGTGAGATAGAACTTGTTCTCAAAGCGGGTGAGCGAAGGCTCCAGCAAGCCCCGGCCCACGGGATTGGTGAGGGCATTGCCGGTTTCCTTTACCTCCAAAATCTCTCCGTCAAACGAGCAACGCACTCCGCAGACGGCACGCGGTTGGTCCTTGATCCCAAACGTGAAGCTCATCATCACGGTGCCATCCGGCATGACGACCCGCTGACCGCAGTTGTTCGAATAAATGTGGCTTCCCCGGGCATCCTCCCAAACCAACTTGCGGCGCGCGCCCCACACACCGTCCTTCCACACCGCGTAAACAGGCCAACGCGGGGGTTGGTTTTTATCAAACCCCCTGCCCCGGTAGAAAACGTTGTGGCCCAACGCGAGGACCGTTTGCGTTCTCGCGTGAAATTCCGGTGTGACGTCGCACACACCCTCGTTCCACCCGCCTTCAGCGGGAACCAAGCCCAGCGGAGGAGCGGGCTCAAAAGGGCACCACGTTTTTCCCAGATCCGGGGAGATTGTGAAATGTACGTGGCCGAAGAAATCCGAGCCCATGATGGGCTGGAGGGTCATGAAAACATTTTTCCCCAGCGAACAGGCGCGCGGATGAAACCACAGGGGACCGGGTGCCCCCTCGGGGACAACGACATGCTTTTCAATGGAACGCAGCAGCGGTTCCTCCCCGGCGCGCAGTGAAGCAGCCCCCCAGAGGGCGATACCGTGCAAAAAGGAGCGTCTCGTGTGGCGCATTTTCACGGGATGCGAATCGTTGCGATCAAATGACAGGTTTTGGCTTTTACGCGCACTGCCGCAGTGCGCGCGTGCGGCTTACTTTACGGAGGCGTGACCCGCGTGCTTGCCCGTCAGAAAACAGCACCGGGTCGGGGCACAAAAACACCCGCCGCCAAACATGTTGGTAAAGCGAATTCCCTCCGCCGCCATGCGGTCCAAATGCGGGGTCTTGATATTTTGTCCCCCGCTAAACCCGGGCTCATAATAGCCGAGCTCATCGGCCATAATGTAAACCACATTCGGTTTGTTTGGCTGCGCGGCGAGTGCGCAACCGAGGTTCATCACAAGGAGGAAAACAAGCAGGGGGGGATTTCATAAAAAGGGGTCCGTGGTGAACGCGGCTTCCGCGCACCTTGGCGCGCGGAAGCCATACGTTCATTAAACACTGGAGGAAATAGGCTTGGAAAGCCGTAAACCCACAAACCGGGACACCGGACAGGCGTGGATCACTGACAGAACTGCAGAGGGCGCGGAGAAGATTTCCAGAAGCACTCCGTGGAAGAACGCGTTTGCCTCCCTTCGCGGCTCCGTGACTCCGTGTGAAATTCTGTTTGCGCAGCAAAGCGGCGAGACTTTGCAGCGCAAAAGGCGATGTCGCACAACCCGGGACACGCACATCCCCGCACCGCTCTATTCACTGGGGATTGGCAGTGTTTTCGAATAAACACGACGCGATGAAAAAAACCGTTCTTCTTTTTCACACCGCGCCTGCGTTCTCGGGAAAAAGCCCCCTTCACAAGCCCCGCACAATCCTCAGAAACGCTTTGCGGGCTGGCTGCATCGCCGCAACCCTGCTTGCATCCGCGGCGGCGGGGGAACAAAAACCCGCTCCGGGAACAAGCACAGGCACCTCATCGCCGGCAGAAAAGACCGACCAAAAACGCGAAAAGAAGCAGGCGCCGCCGCTTCCACCCGCCACCGAGGCCAACGTCCCTTACGGACCGCATCCAAAGCAGGTGCTGGATTTTTGGAAGGCTCCCTCGGCGACTGCGCAGAAGCCAGTCCCGCTGGTTTTCTACATTCACGGCGGCGGCTGGCGTGGAGGAGACAAAACCCATGTGAGCGCGATTCTCAAGCCGCTGCTGGCAGCGGGCGTGTCCGTTGTTTCGATTTCTTACCGGTTCATCAACGAAGCCGAAGCGGACAAGGTCGAGCCGCCCGTAAAGGGACCTTTGATGGATGCCGCGCGTGCCTTGCAGACCGTCCGCAGCAAGGCCGCGGAATGGCATATCGCCAAAGACCGGATCGCGGCCTCGGGGTTTTCCGCGGGAGCCTGTTCGAGTCTTTGGCTGGCATTCCACGATGATCTGGCGGATCCCAAAAGCGGGGATCCCATTGCCCGCGAATCAACCCGGTTGTTTGCCGCCGCCGTGGGCGGGGCACAGACTGCGCTGGATCCCGTGCAGATGAGGGAATGGATTCCCAACATCGGCTACGGCGGACACGCCTTCGGCTTTGGATCGTTCCAGACGTTTCTTGAGGGCCGGGGAAAAATCCTGCCGTGGATTGCGGAATACTCCCCCTATGCGCTGGTCAGTTCCGATGACCCGCCCATTCACCTGTGGTATCGGAACGGTCCCGCCGTTGGTGAGAATCAAAAGGATCCGACGCACTCAGCCAACTTCGGCGTGAAGCTCAAAGAGAAGCTGGATGAAAAGGGGGTGCGGTGTGAGTTGGTCCACGCCGACACGCAAAACGCCGAACACAAATCGGGCGTGGAGTTCCTCATCGCCCTGTTAAAGCCTCAGTAGGCCGTTCCCCAATCCACGGGGCGGGACACGGTTTCGGCCGCGGGCCCGCCCTCGCAGACACCGCAGCACGGGCGAAACCTCCTTACGGAGCCTTGGGCTTGGTGGTCATCTCAAAGTCGTCCGTGCGGAAGGGCGTCAGGGGCAGTCCCTCGCGGTTCATGACATTGCACACCGGATTGTTGGCCCACGCATAGCGAACGGCAATCGGCGCGGGAACCTCGGGGCTGGTGACTTCAATAGTGTCGTTGCCCAGCACCCTGCCCTTTGCAAAGTGCCACACCTTGTCTTCTCCACACACGGCAAATCCCACGGCCTCCTCAACATCAAAGGTGCGCAGACCGCTTCCAAAGCAATCAATTTTCACAACCGCCTTGCCCTCCTTGATCTGGAGGCTTTGGAACTCCGGGCTGCGGTGGACAAACTTCAAACCGTAGTCTTTTGCCAGAGCCCACCGGACAAGTCGCGCAGCCACGTCGTGTTTGTTTTTGGGGTGGATGTCCTTGCCTTCTCCCAAATCAATGATGACCGCCTGTCCGGTGTTGGGGAGGGACATTGCACGCGTCTGAGCCTCTCGCAACTCCGCCCAGTGACTGTCTCCCGGTGTTTTGGTTTCGGCCAGATAATCGGCGAGCTGCACCCAATAGAAGGGGAAGTCCCCCTGCTTCCACTCGCGGCGCCATTCCTGAATCATAAAGGGGAAAAGTTCGCGGTATTCCCAAGCGCGACCGGCATTGCTCTCGCCCTGATACCAGATTGCCCCTTTGATTCCGTACCCGATCGTGGGATGCAGCACCCCGTTAAAAATGTTGCCCGGGCGTTGGTTGCCCGACAGCCAGGCCTCTGGAGACTGCGGAGGACGCGGAACCGGGCGCCCCTCGGCTTTGGCTTTCTCAGCCGCCTCCTTGTGTTTTTGGAGCGCCGCTTCGTATTCGCTCTTTGCCGTCGCGCTTTGTTTCTGCGCCTCCGTTTTACGCGTGGTTTCCATCAGCGTTTGAAACCGGGAATCGTTTTCGAGACGCTCCCTGCGAATCCACGCTTCCGCGGCAGAACCACCCCACGCGTTATCAATGAGCCCCACGGGCACTCCGACAATTTGATGAATGGCGCGACCAAAGAGAAACCCCACGGCGCTGAAGTTGCTCGCCGTCTCCGGCGTTGAGGGCCTCCACTCCCCCTTAAAGTCATTTTGAAGCTGCTGCGTTCCGACCTGAGGAACGCGGATCAAACGCAGATTGGGCAGGTTGGATGCGGCAGCCTCCAAGTCCCCGTTCCAATCACTGCGCAACTGAAAACCCATGTTCGACTGTCCGGAACAGACCCAGACTTCCCCGATCAGAATGTCCGATAAGGTAACACTCTGCGCTCCACTCCGGATTTCCATGCTCTGCGGCGAGGCATTGGCGGGAAGAGGATCGAGTTTGACCGTCCATTTTCCATCCTTGTCCGCGACCGCGCTCTTTTTCTGTCCGGCAAAAGACACGCTGACAGTAGCCCCGGGGGATTCCCAACCCCAGACGGGGTTTGCCAGGTTTTGTTGTAAAACCATGTGGCTGGAGATGACG
>JBILWF010000322.1:0-4315 GCA_044370075.1 Chthoniobacteraceae bacterium
GATAAAGCCAAACCAGAGTCACAAGGAGCCCGAATGCGGCATACCATTCCATAAACTTCGGAGCACGGGCCTCACACCCGTTCTCGATAAAATCGAAGTCCAGCACGAGATTCAGAGCCGCAAGGATGACGACGAAAGATGAAAATGCGATGCCGCCCCAACCGCCTCCAAATATGCCAGGGATCTCAATGTCCCAAAATCTGAGAACGAATGTCACCAGATAGAAGAGAGCAATGCCTCCGGTAGCCGCAACGACGCCCAATTTAAAATTTTCTGAAGGCCGGATCAATCCAGACCGATAAGCCGCCAGAAGGGCGAAAAGGATGCAGCACGTGAGGGTGAAGGCGACCAGCACAATTCCGTCGAAAGCGCGTTCGAACCGCGCCGACAGGATCCCTACCAGCAAACCCTTGGCAATGGCGTAAACGGGGGACAAAAGAGGGGCCGTCCGCGGCACAAATCCGATCACGAGGGAGAGCGCAAGAGGGACAGCCCATCCAACAGTAAGTAATAATCCCACGGAGGAGAAGGAATCGATGTGGTGCCAAGACCAAAATGCGGAAACAGTCAACAGGAGGGTCAGAATGCACGTTTTAGAAACGGTTCCCTCCAATGTCATTGATCCGTCTGAAGCCAGACCGGTATGTGCTTTTTGAAAAACGCTGTCGTTCAATGCAGGGTTTGATGTGCGCATGGGAAGAGGCTGTTCAGTTTCGCCTATACTTTATTAAATTCACTCTGTGCAGAGTAAATAAAAAATTTGCGCGTGCAGAACTTCTGAAAAAAGAACTAAACTGCGAATGGACCGCGCAAGAGACCAACCGAGGCTTACGCACTCCGCAATCACGAAGAAAGCCGATAGCGCTTCACTTTCGGGAAGGACAGGAGCGCTTTGTTTTCAGGTTCTTTCCCGGAGTCGTGGAAGGCGCGGTTGAGTTTCCCGGAAATCTGAAAGCGAGGCCGGCAACGCCGAAACGGTGTATGCCGTTCCGAGTGCTTTTGTTTCGATTTCACCCGTCGTGTGCCCGTTTACTTGGAAAACGTGTCGCCCCTGCTCCGAGGGCCCCGCGCCGAACCTTGCCATGACCGAACTCATTCTTAATCGCGCACACTATTCGCGCCTGATTTTGGAGGAGGTGCCCGGCGCCCGCGACTTTCTGTGGTTAGCAACCGCGGATCTCAAGAATCTGCACGTGGCACGGGGCAAGCGGTTTGTGCCGTTTCTTGCGGTTCTCGCGGATTTGGTGGAGCGCGGGGTTTATGTGAGACTCATGCATGCCAAGGAACCCGGGCCGCGGTTCAGGCAAGACTTCGACAAGTATCCTGGACTGCTGCATCCCGACTTGTTTGAACGGGTGCTGTGTCCGCGTCTGCACACAAAGGCGGTGATCATCGACGGGCGCTTGGCTTACGTGGGCAGCGCGAACCTGACAGGCGCCGGGATTGGCTCCAAGAATGAGCTTCGCCGCAATTTTGAGGCCGGAATTCTCACGGACGAACCAAGCATCGTTCACCCCCTCATGGATGAACTGGACGCGCTTTGGATGGGTAGTTACTGCGCGGCGTGTCAGCGGCGGAACGTTTGTCCGGATCCGATCGCTTAGGTTATGATAGCCCCCTGTGCACGCGCAGAAGTGCGCCGTGCGCGGATGTGGCCCGGGCGAGCGTTTGCTTCCCGCGTTTAAACCTAACCGCCCTCGCTCAGGCGTTTTTTAGGAGCGGCATGCAAAGCCGCATGCGCATCGGCAAGCACTTCCGGAAGCCGGTCCACAAACCGGTATCCCGCGAGGGCGCGCTGGATGGCTGCGCAGTCCGCCCGTCCCGCGTTGGCTCCCGGGAACCAGTGGCCCGCATTCCCCATTAAGTTGTAGCGCATCTTTCCCCACTCGACCAAATCGAGTGCCCGGGCGTACGTCCACAGACGGAGGATTTCCTGCAAGTTTACCTCCCCGGGGACATCCACATACGAAGGCAACCCCTCGTGCCAGCCCTCGCACCACTCCGGTCCCCAGACCGCGCGCAGCTCAGCCCGCAAACGCTCCTCGATGGGCTTGGTGACTTCGGCGGCCCGGTCGTAATGCTCAAGCGCGCGGACATGCTCCTCGAAGTCCTCGGGGCGCGCCGCACCAAGGGAAAGCGTGTGGATTTCCGGACGGGCGAGGCACCAGAGGTCGTTGAATGCAATGGGGGAGAGAGGGGCGCAGAGTTCCCGCATTTTGGAGGGCGGCGCGTATAACATTCCGCCCTTGTCACTCGGACTGATGATGAACACCCCCATGTCCCTGCGGGCCGCAGCATCCTTGGCGGGAGCATTGAGTTCCCCCACGAAGTACCAGTGAAGGTTCACGTAATCAAACCCGTCGGATTCGATAGCCTTCACGATGAGGTCGTTGGTCGCATGCGTACTAAATCCCACGTGCCGGCAACGGCCCTCGCGTTGAAACTGACGCGCCACTTCCAAACAGCCTCCCTCGCGCAGCGACCACTCCAGCATCTGCGCGTTGTTGATGCCGTGCAGCGACAGCAGATCCACATATTCCAAGCGGAGATTGCGCATCGACTTCTCGAACGTCTGCCGGAACTGGGCCGGATCCGCACACGGCTCCACCTTGGTCTGCACAATCATCTTTTCGCGGGGCAGCTTGGGCAGGATCCATCCGAGCTGCATCTCGCTGCTGCCGTATCCCCGGGCGGTTTCAATGTGATTGATCCCCAGTTCCAGGGCACGCAACACCGTTGCTTCGAGATTGCGCTGAACCGATTCCTCCACCTTTTCGGGAGCCACATCGTCCCAGCTCTGCTGAAAACGCATCCCGCCGCAGGAAAAAACAGGCATCTGCAATTCGGTTCTGCCAAATCGACGGTATTTCATCCCCCCCATTGTTCGCGCCTGAAGCCGGGAGGCAACGTTCTTTCGCACAGCGCTCCGAAAAGCCATACTCCAAATATGAGGCCGCAAGACCACCAGGACCGTTTGCTCGCGCAACTGCGCCTGTTTGAAGATCCGCACGAGCGTCTTGGTTTTATTCAGGAGCGCGCCCGCAAAATCTCCCCGCTGCCGGAGGAGTTTCGAACCGAGTCGCACCGCGTTTCGGGCTGCGTAACTCGGGTCTGGATCCGGTGCACACACACAGGGGAGGCGTGCGTCTTTGAAGTCGACTCCGAGTCCAGTATGGTGCGCGGTTTGGCACTTCTTGTCTGCGAAGTGTACTCGGGATGCAGCGCCGCGGAAGTTGCGGAGTTTGGGAGCACCCTGGTGAGTCTGGCAGGACTTGACCGCGTGGTGACGCCAACCCGCCTGCATGGTTTGTCCCGCGTACAGGAGGTCATCCGCGAGTTTGCGCGCGCCGTGACGGATGTGCCCTCCCCGTCCGGGCATTAGTAAGCAGTCCCGGTCAATTGCCCATGTGGACCGATTCACACTGTCATTTGCAGGATGCCCGCCTGGACACGGTGCGCATGGAACTGCTGACCGCGTGCCGCGAGCGTGGAATAAACCGCTGGGTGGTCAATGCGACGCGGGAGAAGGACTGGTCGCGCGTGGAGGGACTCTGCGCCGATACCAACGGTGCGTTGCCCGCCTTCGGCCTGCACCCGTGGTGGATGCCGGAACGCGCATCCGGTTGGGAGGACAGGCTGCGGGGACTGCTGCTGAAAATTCCGCACGCGTCCCTTGGGGAAACCGGGCTGGACTTGTGGATGCCTGATCCGGATTTGGAGGACCAGAAGCAGGTGCTCAAAATCCACCTCCAACTGGCCCGGGAACTCAGCCGCCCCGTGACCCTGCACTGTCTGAGAGCCTGGCCCCACCTTCTTGATGTGGTTCAATGCAGCCCGCCCCTCCCCGCGGGATTTCTACTTCACAGTTACGCGGGACCCGCCGGACAAATCCCCGAGTGGGTGCGCCTCGGCGCGCGGTTTTCCTTCCCGCCGGCCTTTCTCGCGCCGAAGCGGGCTGCGGTGCGGGAACTCTTTGCCAGACACATTCCCCTTTCCCGGATCCTGGTGGAAACCGACTGCCCGGACATGGCTCCGCCTTTGGAGTTGAGTATTGCCCGTGTGCCGTCTTACGCGGCGTCCGAAGGCGCCACGGGGCCGCAACATCTCAATCATCCGCTCAATCTGCTTTTGTGCATCACGTGGCTGTGCAAGGCCCGCGGACTTTCAGAGAAAACTCTGCAATCCATTCTTGAAGAAAACTTTGAAAAACTCTTCGTGCCCGCCCATGCGCGCGTGTCCCAAGGCTGAACCGGCACGCCGGGAGGCGGTTTTCGCGGTCGGATTCGCACGCGAAGAGTGGACGCTCCGGGCGCGC
>JBILWF010000323.1:0-4303 GCA_044370075.1 Chthoniobacteraceae bacterium
GCGCGGGGCGGGATGGGGCAGATCCACCTCGGGGACGATCCGCAGCTGGAACGGCAGGTGGCCGTGAAAGTCAGCACGCTGGCTTATGGCGGAGAGGATCCGCGCTTTGCAAAGGAGGCGAAGGTGCTCGCCCAACTCGCGCACCCGAACATTGTGCCTATCTATACTCGCGGCACCGATGCGCAGGGGCGTCCTTTTTACAGCATGAAGCTCATCAAGGGGCGCACGCTGCAGGCGGTTCTCAATGCAATCCGCGAGGGGGACGCGGCGGCGTTCCGCGAATATCCGCGCGCCGCACTGCTGACGATCTTTCGGAAGGTGTGCGATGCGCTGGCGTTTGCGCACAGCAAACGGATTCTGCACCGCGACTTGAAGCCCGAAAACATCATGGTGGGCGAATACGGAGAAGTGCTGGTCATGGACTGGGGGCTGGCCAAGGTGCTGGGTGAAAAGGACGAAAACGTGAGGACTGCACGCGCGCAGGACACGGGCAACTACGGTATGACGCTGGAGGGCGAGGTGATGGGCACGCCGCAGTACATGTCGCCCGAACAGGCGCAGGGGATGGTGGCGGATTTGGATGTGCGCAGCGATATCTACAGTCTGGGCGGGATTCTGTACGCAATCCTCACACTGCGGCCGCCCATCGAGGGCAAAACGCTCAATGAGGTGCTCTCGAAGGTGAAGGGCGGCGCAATTAGTGCGATGGTTCAGCAGCGCGGAGGCAACACCCCCGTGCAGGCGGAAGGTCCCGCGGTGATGAGGCGCCAAATTCCGGAGGCACTGCGAGCGGTAACACTCAAAGCGATGGCGCTCGACAGGGAGAAGCGGTACGCCAGCGTAGAAGCGTTTGCCGCGGACATCGAATCCTACCAGAACGGGTTTGCGACAAGCGCCGAGGACGCGGGAGTTTTGCGGCAATTCGGACTCTTCGTAAAGCGCAACAAGACTATTTCCTCGGCAGCGGTTTTACTGTTGGTTGCCGCCGCGGCGTTTACCGTAAAAATTGCTGCGAGCGAAAAGGTTGCCCGGGCACATGAAAGGCAGGCTCTGGAGGAAAAAGAAAAGGCTCGTCGCACCGCGGCCCGCGCGCAACTCGCTCTGGCGGAAGCCGCCGAATCCGCGTCGGATTCGGTCACGCTCAAACGTGCCCTTGCCGACGTACCGGAAGATCTACGATCCCGTGACTGGTATTATTTTGAGAGCCGCATCGACACGCCCAACTTCTCGCATGTGGCACCGAATGGGCTCGGTTGGGTTTCCTTGCAAGATCTTCCCTCTGACGCAGACCGCATGCTCGCATTGTGTTCCGACGGGCAGATTTATAACGTACATATCAGCACCGGGTCGCTTGACCTGCTCTGGAAATTCAGCCCTCCGGGAGCGAAATATTGCGGGCCCCTGGCAGTCTCCAGCGATGGAAAACTGGCAGCTATCGCCCACTCCGTAAATTTTCCGGGCCCCGCCCTAGTAGACATTTTTCATATCGAAGACGGATCACGTCTGGCGCAGGTCCATGCCCCTTCAAGACCTTCAGAAATTTGGGTGAACGGATCGTTTTGTGCTTTCCGTTGCGATAGTAAAATTTACGTCTGGGATCACTCCCCGGCGCGGTTCCTGTGGGAGGCTATCGGACTACACGCTGATTTCTCGGAGGATCAGAGGAGTATTCTCATAGCGGCAACGCATCCGCAAAGTGCCCAAAAGCGGGACCTCCCGTCTGGAAGCATTCTCCAGGAAGCCGTTTCTGGAGTCCCCAATCTGCACCCCAACTTTCCCAACAGTATGGGGACGAAAAACTGGGGTCGGTTTTTCTCTCCGGAATTTGGCCGCTCAAAGATTCGGGCTTTGAACCCCTGGACGGGCAAGGTGGAGTTCGAGATCTCGCCACAGTACGGAAACTATACGAGTAGCTTGATCCCACCGGGTGAATTTTTCGCGGTTCTGGGACGGACTTCCGCCGAGGGTCTTGTTGTGGAGATCCGGAGCGCCTCCACCGGAATGCTTTCACGGAGCCTCCCTCTGATGGAGGGCCAATCCGGGGGAATTGCTTCCACAAGGTTGAAGGCAAAAAAGGGATGCCTCGGTTTACTGAGCCCGCGCGCGCTGCGTTTCTGGCGCGTGTCGCAGGTCAAACCAGTTTTCCAAATGACCTTTTCGTATGACGCGGCCGCGCGGCGTGGGGACACCAGTGAGTACGTTAAAATGACGGGCGATAACGACAGCACCGTCATGCAGATGGAAAATGTCGCCGAGAAGGATCCAGCCAAGCGCCTCCTTTATCGTGCGGCAAACTGGTCTGGAAAATATCGAGACTGCTCCGTGGCGATGAGCGCAGATGGCGGAAGGTGGATTGCCGGAAGGGGTAACGATTTTAGCGCCTATCAATATGGAGCCACGGGCGTGCACGAAGTTTGGGCCTCTAAACAACTCCCCCGCACTTCTTTTGCGATCCATCCGACCGAGGATCGCATCTGGGGGGGGAGTGCGGTGTACACATTTTCTTCGGGACAGAAGATGGTGGATGTTGCCGGGCGAAGCAAAGTTCAACGGGCCTCATCTCCCATTTGGATTGGGATCAACCGAGTCGCGGAGATCCTCGTTGAGGATGTTTCCGGTGGCTCGGAATGGATGCAGAATATGGGAGAAAAGGTGCAGATTGCGCTGTGGAATACGGAGTCCGGGGCTCTGCTTGCGAAAGCGACTGCTCCGAACGCGGAGTGGCTCTGCGTTTCACCCGACGGAACTCACCTCGCCGAGGCAGGGCGGGACAAACGCGTGCGAATTCGAAATGTGCAGACCCTCGAGGTCGAGCGGGAGTTTCGCTGCCATGAAGACGCAGTCACGGGGGTCGCGTGGCATCCGAGGCTGCCGCTGCTCGCAACAGCCTCCAAAGATGGATGCATCCGGATATGGGATGTCGACGATCTTCGGCAGGTCGAAGAACTAATCGTAGACCCGACAACGGAAACCATTCGCTTGCAGATCCCGCCTGGGGGCCTGGATTTGAATGAAGTTCGAAAGGATCGAATACAGGTAATTGAGCCAAAGTGTTTTTCGGAAGCGAAAGGTAACTCGAAAAGAGGGCGGTAAAGTGGCGTTTTAACGCGGATCCAAATCCGGGCAGGCCCGCGATATCGGTCGTTTCGGTATTCTGCAGCCCGAAAGCGGCACACGTGGGCCAGTCGATCGACACCCGCGGAGAGCCGCCGGTCGAGCGCAGCGACACCGCCGGGACATGCCCCCCAGAACGCCGCACCCCGGACAGGCCGTTTGCGCTGTGGGGGTGGGGCTACACCCTCAAAAACTGGAAAAATCCATGAAACCAAAACCCTCGGTTACCTCTGTTCAACCGAGGCATGCAGCCGGATGGCGATCCGGGGCGGTCCGAACTCCGCGAATGGCATGACATGCCTTGAGATTGCCTGTCCCCTCCCGTTCTCGCTCAAGCGTATCCACAGACTGTTCCGCATCCGGCAAAATTTTATGTCCAATTTTCCCGCTCGATGCCCAACACCCTCATGAAACGCGATGGATTCCACCCCCATTCCCCCTCCACTCCGTGCCCGGGTCATGAGGAATTGGTAGGAAATTGCTTTCCGCTCGGTTTCCGCATCCCGCGCGCGCGGTATCATCGCGGGGCGCGCTACAGTACCGGCTCGCAGACGGCGAACGGGCGCGGGAATACCACCGGCGGGGATTCAACACGCGGCAGGCCGCAGCGCTGGAAGCGTGGCAGACGGGCCAGCAAACCGCCCGGGACGCGGCAGCCGCAGAGGAGCAGAGCCGTCAGATGGCGGCGGTGCGCAAGGAATGGGGAGCGGACTTTGAGGAGAAAGTGCGTCTGGGCAAACGGGCGGTGCGGGAGCTGGGGCTGGAGGGGCACATCGCGGGTCTGGAAACAGCGCTGGGGCCCGGGGAACTGCTGCGTCTGACAGCGAAGCTGGGCCGGGGATTGCAGGAGGACCGGTTTGCGGGCGGGACTGGCGGGGGCCGCTTTGGAATGAGCCAGGAGGAGGCGCAGGAGGAACTGGGCCGGCTCCAAAAGGACAAGGGGTTTGTGAAACGCTACCTCGATGGCGACAGCGACTCGGTGCGCCGCTTCACCCAGCTCCACGCGGTCGCGTATCCGGGGCAGTAACTTTCCCGCACCGCCGCATTGCGTTTTTGCTGAAAAACGCGTAATCTTTTCTCCGTTGTCGGATCCGGTCTGCATGGTGCAGCGCCGCGCGCGGGACAACGCCCAGCTCCGGTTTGGATCGCTTCGGGTGCCCCGCTGACACCGCCAGCCCCAGACCCTTCC
>JBILWF010000324.1:0-4301 GCA_044370075.1 Chthoniobacteraceae bacterium
CACCAAATCGCAGCGGCAAACACGGCGACCCTTCGCCTATTTGATTCCCCGCCCGAAATTCCTGCAGTCAGATTTGCCTGGTTTTCGCGGCGTGCGGCGGCCGCGGTGGCCGGTCTTTTGATCGGCTTGTTTTGTGCAACGGTGGTCTTTGCCTACATCACACCGGGGATCCACAAACCGGTGAGTATTTATGAAACGGGCTTTGAGGACCTTGCTCCGCCGGAGGCGCTGGGCGTTCCCGCGGAGTCGGGGAAATGGGGCGGCGATTTTTCCGAAATTGTCGGGGCACAGCAGGGGGTCACGCCCCGAAGTGGTGCAAAAATGTGGCGGTTTTTGCGTGCAGACAACGCTCTGGTTCCGACTGCGCACGCAAACTATGTGGGTGAGGCTATCCGTGTGCTGGATTTAATCGGGCTTCGAGATGCGGGATACCGGGGGGAACTCCGTCTCGAAATTAGTGCCTGGTTTGCACAGGGGGCAACGGCTCCGGATGCGTGTTATCACTGGAACATCAAAGCGGCGGCGTTTGAGGGCAACGTGAAGGAGGCTCCAAGTCTGTGGGGAAAATGGGATGACTTGAGCGCGAGCCTGACTCGGTACGAGACCAAGGCGCAGTCCGCTGCCCAGTGGCAACCGCTGAGTGTCACGATGTCGGTGCCGGCCAGCGCCACGTTTCTGGTGTTTGAGTGCGCAGTGGTGCAGCGAATACCCCGTGTCGTAGAGGGCGTCGCCGAGTTCCCGTCTCATTATTTGGACGATGTCCGGGTGCGTCTTTTGACGCCGGACCATGCCCTCTCGCGCTGAAAAAACCGCATGCTCATGATGGTCCGCATTGTTTACGCCGTGTTCGTCGCTTCGTTCGCATTGATGCCGCTCCATGCCGGAGTGCTCGAGTTTGCGGAGACCTACTGTTTTGATTGTCACGATGGCTCCACACACAAGGCGGGACTGGATCTCGAAAAGCTCGGATTCCCGGCGTCTGAGAAAAAAAGTGCGCTCCTCTGGGAGGCTGCGTTCGACCGGGTTCAGCGGGGGGAAATGCCGCCGAAAAAAAAGACACAGCCCGGGGAGGCGGAACGGGCGGCATTTCTTTCCGAGGTGGGAAAAAGTCTGCGTGCCGCTTCGCTGGAGCGGCAGGCTCGGGAGGGGCGCGGTCCGGTTCGCCGTTTGACCCGAGTGGAATACGAGACCACGGTGAATGACCTCCTGCACCTGCACACGGATTTGCGGTCGCTGTTTCCCGACGATGCGGTGACGGCGGGTTTTGACAAGGTGGGCGAGGGACTCACCCTTTCGGCCGCGCTTTTGGGCGCGTATCAGCTTGCCGCGGAAAAGGCGCTGGGAATGGCGATCGAACAGGGCGCACCGCTCCATGAGGATGAGAACGGGTTGGCGCTTTTCAACCGGGCCAAGGATACGTTCACGGTCTGGGGTGGCTGGGTGGAGGGGGATGTGCTGGTGCTCACCTCGCGACTGCTCTATCCCAACCGCTCGCTCTACAGCGCGCCCGCACAACGCGGCGGACGCTACCGCGTGACCCTGACCGCGCAGGCGCGCAACAATGGCGGACGCCCCCTGCCCGTGGCCGTGGGCGTTCACGACAGCCGAGCACCCAAGCCAAGTGACGCCCCGGACACCCGGATGTGGATTGATGTCACCGAGGAAGAACCGCGCACCAGCACGACCGAAATCGAACTCGATGCGCGCCAGCAGATCCATGTGTTTGGACCCACGTTGGAAAACGGCCTGAAGGTGAATAAGATGAAGCAGAACGGCGAGGTGTGGACCGGCCGCATGCTGCTGCTCAGCCGCCTGAAGATCGAGGGCCCGCTAAAACCGGATGGTGATGTCGACGAGTCGCCGGGCATGGGTTACCGCGCGCTGTTTGACGACTTGGAAATGCAGCCTCTTTCCAAGATCACCGGCACGCCTGCGGTGAAGGGAAAACCGGACCCTTTATTCCCGGTATCCGCCAACCCGAAGGAGGACGCAAAGCGGCTCCTGCTGCGATTTATGCCGAAGGCGTTTCGGCGTCCCGTGTCAGAGGAGATTGCGGCCGATTTTATTTCCACGGCGCACGCGGCGCTCGACAGCGGCGTCCCGTTTCACCGCGCCATGCTCGACAGCTACAAGGCGGTTTTGAGTTCGCCGTATTTTTTACTACTGGAAGAAAAGCCGGGTGCGCTGGATGCCCATGCCCTTGCCAGCCGGCTTTCCTACTTTTTGTGGAACAGCATGCCGGATGACGCGCTGTTTGAGGCGGCTGAAAACGGGGAGCTCGCGACTCCCCGGGGGCGCGCGCAGCAGGTCGAGCGCATGCTTCGGGACCGCCGCTCGGAGCGCTTTGAGCGCTCCTTCGTGGATCAATGGCTCGACTTGAAGAACCTCAATGCCACGACGCCGGACGGCGTGTTGTATGCAGAAA
Source organism: Chthoniobacteraceae bacterium (assembly GCA_044370075.1). Lineage (GTDB taxonomy): Bacteria > Verrucomicrobiota > Verrucomicrobiia > Chthoniobacterales > Chthoniobacteraceae > Chth-196. The sequence goes on from JBILWF010000324.1 coordinate 2,426, forward strand.
TCACCCCCGTCATGACCCTCTCAGCCGAACAAGAAACGCGGCTTTTTTTTCATGACTTACTCGAACAGAACCGAAGCGCTTTGGAGGCCATTCAAAGTGACTGGACTTATGTGAACGAGCCGCTGAGCGCGCTTTACGATCTTCCGGAAGTACAAGGCTACGGATTGCGCAAGGTTGCGCTGAGTCCCGGGAGCCACCGCGGCGGCTTTTTGACGCAGGCAAGCATCTTGAAGGTCACGGCGGACGGGGCGAAGACTTCGCCCATACTTCGTGGCAAGTGGGTTAATCAACGAATCCTTGGAATCACGCCTCCGGATCCGCCGGAGGATGTTCCCAAAATTGAACCGGATATCCGCGGCGCGACCACCATCCGCGAGCAATTGGCCCGACACCGCGACACTCCCGCGTGCATGAGCTGCCATGCGATTATCGATCCACCCGGGTTCGCACTCGAGACGTTCGATGTCATGGGTGGGTGGCGGGATTTCTACCGGATGCGGTCGTACACGGGGGCTACGGTGACGCTGACACGCTTTGGCGGTCGCCGCGTGGCGCGGGGACCCGCAATTGAAAAGGGCTACACCATGCCCGATGGGCGGGCGTTTGCGGACATCGACGCGTACAAGGCCATTCTGCTGGAGGACAAAGAGCGGATCGTTCTCGCGCTTGCAGCGAATCTGCTTACCTATGCCACCGGTTCCCCAGTTCAATTCGCCGATCGCGAAGACCTGGACGCCCTCGTGGCCGCCGAGCGCGCAAACCATTTCGGCCTCCGAAGCCTGATACACGCAGTCGTGCAATCCCGCCCCTTTCTCCACAAATGAACATCCCCGAAGTTAGCCTGCGCACGCCCATCGACCGCCGTCATTTTCTGCGAGCCGGGGCGGTTTGCCTCGCCTTACCCGCACTGGACGCGATGGTGCCGCGCCGGGCGCCTGCCGCGGCCATTGCATCTCCAAAGCGGTTGCTTCTCATTGCGCGCAACCTGGGCCTGCATGCACCGTTTTTGTTCCCGGAGACGCCGGGCCTTGCGTACGAAACCACGCGGTATCTCCGCCATTTAGAGGAGCACCGGGGAAAATTCACTCTCTTTTCCGGCATCTCCCATTTGCGTTACAGCCACCACACGAGCGAGCCGGGGCTTTTCACCGGGGTGGATTGGGATCGCATTAAGGATCCCGCAAAGTGGATGCGCAACAGCATCTCGCTCGACCAGTACGCGGCTGCACACATCGGGGGCGATACGCGCTTTCGCAACCTCGTTGTAGGGTTGCAATCCCGCGATTTCTCATGGACCGAGAAGGGGGTGCCGGTACCCGCCGAGCGGAGTCCCCTGGCCGTGTTCCGGCAGCTTTTCATCCAGGGCAGTCCCGAGGAGGTAGCCCAGGAGATGCACCGGGTGCGAACCGGGCGCAGCATTCTCGACAAGGTTCAGGCGCAGGCCAAAGCCCTCGGCCGGAATCTGGGGCAGGAGGACCGCGATCGCATGGAGCTGATGTTTAGTTCCGTGCGCGAAGCCGAACTGGGTCTTGAGCGGAACGCAGCATGGCTCAACAAACCCAAGCCCGGCGTCGACTACACGCCCCCCAAGACAGAGCCGCATTACAGTCTCATCAAGGAGCGGCTCAAGCTATGGTTTGACGTGGTCCGTCTCGCGCTTCAGACCGATTCGACCCGTGTGATCCTGCTTGCGATTGGGGAGGTGGGGCGTCCCGCCATTGAGGGGCTGAATCTGGCCCACCATGACGCGTCCCATCACGGTAAGGACGAAACAAAAATCGAGCAGCTGGCGCTTATTGAAGAAACCGAACTCAAACTCTTTGGCGAGTTTCTCTCAAGCATGCAGCAAGTCTCTGAGGCGGAGGCCTCCCTCTTC
>JBILWF010000325.1:0-4297 GCA_044370075.1 Chthoniobacteraceae bacterium
AAATGCGGGAGAAAATTTCTGATTTGAATGAAAAGCTCAAAAATCTAACGGAGATCGAGAAAGACATCGTGCAAAAGACGGAGGAAATGGCGCGCAAATCGGAGATCCGCGCGGATGACCTCGCGGAGATGGACGAGCTGAAGAAGACCAAGGATTTGGTGAAGGAAGCGGTCGAGCAAATGACAACCGATTTGCAGGCTTTTCCCGACACGAAAGCGGGCAATGAAATGAAGGATTTGCTCATGCAGGTGTTTGAAAACACGGAGCAGGAAGATTTGGAGGATGTTCTTGCCGGAAACAAAAAGCCCACGGAAATCGCAGTTCAAAAGGAGCAGGGACTGCTGGATGCGCTGGAGAAGGCTAAGGAGCTTGCTGCGGACATGGAGCACTGGCTGGCAAAGAAGACCGACGCTGAGAAGTGGCTTTTGGAAAATTTCGACAAGGCGGAGATGCCCGAGATTCCGATGTTGCCTCTGGCGGATGCGATGGAGGATTTGATCGGAGACTTGCTGGAGGAGCAGAAGAACATCCAGGACGACGTAAAGGACTCGGCGTCGAATCAGGCTCTGGCACAGGCGCCGGCTGGGTGGGATGTAAAGGACGGTCCGATGCCGGGTTTCGGCGCGCAGGGCAAGTCGGGCAATGAAAAGCCAAACCACAACGAACAGATGGGGCGTTCCAACGGGGGCCGCGAAGGGATGTCCAACGGGGAGATGGCGGGAACGGAGACGCAGATGCTCAAGGGAGACACGCCGGACGCGCGCCGCACCAACGACGCCATGCAGCAGGGGCAGGTGCGCGACAACGGGGAGGTGGGTTTGACGCGGGCCACCGGTGGAGGGAAGGCGGGAGGCTACAGCGACCGCAACGGGATGGAGGGCGAGGCGCAGTTGCGCGGTGTGCAGGCGGACAAGGCGACCTCCGATGCAGCCGCTGTGGCGCAGTCCATGCTGGCGGAGAAGACGGCGCAGAAGGTGGCCGAGTCCAAGATGCTGTTTATCAAATCGGACGGGTTGAAGGACGTGGCCAAACTCATGGCGCAGTCCGCTCAGGCGCTGCGCGAGGGAAGAAACAAGGACGCGGCGGGATTGCACCAGCGCGTGGTGCGGCAGTTGCAGGAATTGAAGGGCGGGGTTTCCTCCAGCGAGGTCGTCGCGCAGAATGTGGGGAGCGGTTCCTCAAACGAGCAGTCGAAAGTGCGCGGGGGCAACGAAGGAGAGGCGCCTGCCGCTTACAAGGGAATGGTGGCGGAGTACTTCCGCGTACTTGGGAAGGAACAGTAAGAGGTATTCACTTCCACTGTGATGAATTTTGCATGGTTAACGGTCGGGTTGTGCCGCCGCGGGGCTTTTGCCCGGCTCGCAGTCGGAATGTACTTGGCGGTGTGCGCCGTGGGAGGACTGGAGCAGGCGCACGCCCAAGCCGCGTGGGCCTACCGCGGTGCTCCTTTCCGATGCACATTTGAAGTGGGTGCCGCGCCGCAGTTTCCGGACGCTGGCTGGCTGATTTCAGTGCCCGACATGGGGCATGGCATGCCCGGGGCTGCGGATACGGTGGTGGTGGATTCGGCGGGAAAGGTGGTCCCCATCCAGCGGGTGCACCGGGGTGAATTACAGGATATCTTGCTGTTGGCTAAAGATTTGCAGCCGCAGCAGAAGGTCATGGTTTATTTTGGGGGCCGCACGGCGCGAAACGCGCCTTCCTGGATCCCGCGGCAGTCCCTTTTCATGGAGGTGCGCGCGGTTCCCCTCACCGCGCAGTTCCGGAATCTCCAGGACACGGAGGCCTTGTGGAAGGGATCCGCCGGAGTGTACGGAGCTGCTTTCGTGGACAACATTACCGGGCTGGAAAATCCCTTCGGGCAGAGCGGCGGCTTCATCACGCGCTACAAGGGTTCGCTCCATCCCAAGCCGGGAAACTATGAAATTTTGGCGGCTTCCGTGGATGCGGGGTATACGTGGTTGAACCAAAAGCTGGAATTTCCACTCCCGAATGCCCCGGCCATTCCGAAAAAGATTTCCGAGTGGGCGGGCAAGAAGTTCGTTGTGGATCAGAAGGGCCTTTTGGTGGAGCACCTGCACGGGTGGCGGGGCGATATCGAAACGCGGCCTGTTGCGCGCTTTATGTACCTGGAGCGTGGGGGGTCAAAGCCGTTGGTCCCCAAAATGTTTGACAACAAAGACTGGGTGCACCCGGGTGCTACCAAGCTCGTGAAATTGGAGCATGAGGGCATGGGGGAGATCCCGGTTCTGAAGTTTGAAAATCGCGACTACGTGGGGTGGGGTGAGGAGTGGTACTTTGACAGTCGGTTCGGGTTTGCGAGCCCCCCGGCACCGGATTTGAAGGTGAAGTGGGAGTTTGCGGATGGCGGGCGCTATGAACAGGCGGCGGCCGAGCGTGTCTTTGCCGACATGGACCCGGTGCTGGGGACGGTTTGGCTCACGCGCGGCACTCAAACCATCGGACTGAAGTTCCGGGTGGTCCTTGGCAGCGACATCAAACCAGCCTCCATCAACAAACCAAAGGACGTGGACCGTTATCTGACGAAGATACTGGCGGAGGATCTGCAAAACCTTCCGGAGCAGACGGTTCAAATCTATTTCAAGTTTGTGCAGGAGTTTGGTTCGGAGGATCAGGCGGCGAAACTCGCGGGGGCCTGGCTCGCACGGAAGCCGGATTTGAACAATTCGCTTTTTGAGTCGGCGCTTCTCTCTCATCTGCACGTTTCGGCTCAGCGCGACCCGCAGGGGGCGCTGGCGGAGATGGCAAAACTAAACCCTGCCGTCGCGCAAAAATTCCTCCGTGATCTCGCTCTTTTCGAACTGGATACGCGGATTTTTCTACTTCGGGACGATTCCGCCCTCGAGCTGGCCAACCGGATGTTGAACGCCTACGCCAAGGATGCGGCCATGCTGCAGACAGTACGCACCCGGATCGGGGATTTGTTCCGGCTGCAGGGCAAGGTCAAGGAGGCGGAGCAGGCTTATCTGGCGACGCAGAAGAGCATCAAAGACGAAAGCGAGGGGCGCAAATACGCGGCGCAGGACCGCGCGCACTCCGTGGCGGTGACCAATCTGTTGGAAAACGGGCACAAGGTGGAGGCGCTTAAAAAACTGCGGGCGTGGGAGATCGAACATCCCATGGCCAAGTTGCAGAGTGATTTTCTTTTGTTGAACGGCCGGGTTCTGATGGAAAAGGGCCGCTGGATGGAGGCCTTGAAGGAAATCGAATCCTACAAGCTTTTGAATCCCGACAGTCCGTTGCAGATTCCCGCCGACTTTTACCGTGCCCAGGCCCTCAAAGGGTTGGGACGCAGGGCGGAGGCGGTCCAGATCTGGTCTTCGATCGCTACGCAATACCCCAGACACCCCCTCGCGGCCGAGTCGCTGCGTGCAACCCAGAATCCATGAAAAATCTCCTTTTCCGTCTTTGGCTTGTGTGCGGTTTGCTCGTTTCCTGCCTGCTGCCGCTGGGCGTGGTGCGTGCCGAAAACACCAACAATTTTTACACAAAACCCAAGCCCGATGCCGCGGGCGGCATCACGGGCAAGGTCGACCGGACGCTGTTTATCGCGATTGCCTTGGAGCGGGACCGGACTTCCTCCTACAAGGCCGTTTTGGAGGACGGTGGCACCCGGTTTGTCTTCAAGGGGCTCCCCACGGGAAAGTACGACCTCCTTCTGGTGACCAAAGACGACCATTTGGTGGAGGGGCTCTTTCTTGGGGAACCGGGGACTTCTGTTACGGGTGAAAGTTACAACCGGTTTGAGGAACGGATCCGTGCGGCGGACGGCTTTTTTAACAAGTTCCAGATACAGCGTTTCGGGCTGATCCAAGACGGTGCAAAGATTCTGGCGCTGATTGAGCGGATGCGGGACAAGGAAACGTTGACGCAGGGGGGCGAGAAATTGGCCGGGGCGGTGCGGCGCCTCGAGATTGCGCAGTTTGACCGGTCCGCAGATACGTGGGCGTTCTTGGTGAACCGGCATCTTTACCGGGAGCAAGAGGCGCCTGGCAAAACGCAGTTTTTAACGAGTCATCATGTGCCGCAGCTGAGCGGGATTCGCGTCATTGAGTCCGTCAAGGATGTCGGGATGGTTGCCTTGCCCAAGTAGTTTCAAGATTCCTGTTTTATGGCCAAAATTGTTTCCGTCGACGGGTACTTAAACGGAGCCGTCCATGATTTGTCCCAACCCGAGTTCCTGCTGGGAAGGGGAGCAAATTGTCAGATGGTGTTTCCTTCGGAGTCGGCCGTTTCCAACCTGCATGCGCGCTTGTTTGAGATGGAGGATGGGGTT